>JBKJRK010000130.1:0-8419 GCA_046593135.1 Tepidisphaeraceae bacterium
GCCGGTACGCGTTGGAGTGCGTCCGGCCCATGAAGCCGTAGCCGATCAAGCCGATATTAAGGTTTTTCGCTCCCATGCGAGTCGTTGTACCGGATGCGCCAACCGCCCGGCAAGCTCAGAGCCGACTTTGAGGCCATTCACGACGTTTCGGAGGGATGCCGACACGCATACCCAGCCGTTAAGTAGCCGGCACTTTACGGGGGACGGTCAAACTCGGCTTGTGCTGCTACCGCGGCGGTCGGTGGTCGAGCGCCCTTTCGCATCGGGTTAACGCAATTCCGCCGATTGGCCAAGGATTATTAACGCGTACCCCGACGCTCCCGGGACCGTACAGCGAATTGAGGCCGCCGGTATCTATCGCGTCCCGCTAAATCGGTGACCGCGATTCCGAAGCACTCTGGGGCAAACCCGGCCCTTGCGGGGCCGCAGCTAACCGGCAACCGGGTGTTTCAGAATCGTGCGCGCCGATTTAGAACCTTTCCTCATGCGAGCTGCGCGAGCTACTGCTGCGGCTTTCCCGGCTGCTTCGCGTGCTTCTTCTCGGTCTGCTTCGCCCGTTTGCCGTAGCGCGTGCCTTCGCCCGTCATGGCCTTGGAGCCGGCGATCGGCGGGCCGGTGTGTTTCGGCTTGGCAACCTGCCGGCGCAGGTCGGCGTCCAGCGGTTTCCACCACGGCTTTTTGAGCCCTTCCCGCACCACACGCACCGCATCGGCCGGCGTGTCGACGAGGCGGAAAATGTCGATGTCTTCGGCGTCCATGTAGCTCGGTCGCATCGAATCGCGGAGCCAGGTCACGAGCCCTTGCCAATACTTCGTCCCGTACAGAATCACGGGAAACGCTTCGACTTTGAGCGTCTGGATCAGGGTGAGGACCTCGAACAACTCGTCCATCGTGCCGTACCCGCCGGGAAAGCAGATGAAGGCGGACGAGTATTTGGTGAACATCACCTTGCGGGCGTAGAAGTAGTGAAAGTCGAGCTTGACCGTCTGGTAGCGGTTGCCTTCCTGTTCCTGGGGCAACGTGATGTTGAGCCCGACCGATGTTCCGGCTGATTCGAACGCGCCCTTGTTGCCCGCCTCCATGATACCCGGCCCGCCGCCGGTGATGACGGCGAGCTTGGATTTCACCAGCAGCCGGGCAGTTTCCTCGGCGGCTTTGTAAAAGGGGTCGTCGGGACGCGTGCGGGCGCTGCCGAAAATCGAGACGGCGGGGCCGACCTCGCTCATGACCTCGAAGCCTTCGACAAACTCCGCCATAATGCGGAAGATGCGCCAGGAATGGTCGCGAAAGTCGTCGCTTGCTTCTCGCTTGTGTGACACCGCGTGTGACCTTTCAAATTGGCACGGGCGTCTCACCCGTGTGTCTTCGGGAAAATGCATGGGCGAGACGCCCATGCCACGAATAGGAAAGGCTCCTACCGCGTTGCCGCCAGCGCGGGAATGTCGACTCGGACCGCCTTCACTTCCCACGAAAACGCCTGTGTGGAAGCCGAGTGGTCCGAGATCACGACGAACCGTCCGTCGCGCACCTGGCTGCCCGACTGGCGCTTCACGGCGATTCGGTCGAAGCCGTCCAGGTTGGTGAGCAACACCGTGCGTCCTTCCGGGCGCGTCAACGCTTCAAAGTATTCCGGCAACTCGACGACGGCTTGGCCGTTCGTGAGACGCGCTTCGCCCCGGTAATAGACTCCCGCTTCCGGGCCTTCGATCGCGGCATGGAGGAGGCGTTTGCCCGGCTGCGTCGGGTGTGGGATGTCGAATTTCTTCACGCCGCGGGCGACGACGTCGCCGGTCGCGGTGATGTTGCCTTCGGCGAGCACATTCCCGCCGACGTGCAGCCTTTCAGTCGGGTTGCTGAATTCGTCGCCGATGCCGACGAATCCGTTGGACCGAATGACGAGCCGGTCGATCATGTCGCGCCAGGCGTTGCCCTTGACCGATTCGCCGGCCGTGCCGAGGTGCAGGCTTCCGGGGTTTTTCTTCGCCGTCGGCACCGTGTCGTTGCGCGCGTAAATACCCGCGATGTCGCCTTGGAATTGGCGTTCGCCCCAGGCGGTAAAGATCACCTTGCCGAGGCTCGTCCCGGGAGCCGTGTCTTCCGGCGGGCCGTAAGCGTGTGGAGAATTGTCCGGCCCCGTTCGGCCCAGTTGGACGTCGGGCGAATCGCCCCGGCCCCACATGATGAGCCCGCGCACGTGCAGCCGGGGCTGGCCTTCGCCGGGGGTTTCGTAGCGGCCGAAGTAGAAGTCGTGGATCCAGTTCCGCCGCTCGCCGGAGTTGTCGTTGTCGTACCGCAACGGGTCGATGACCGGCGGGACGTTCGTCTTCGGCGTCTCCGACGTCGACACTCCGCCGGCGATCAATGACCCTTCCGGCGTAATCGACAGCGCGCGTACCCGCTCGCCCTTGTGCTCCGTGTAAAAGTTCAATACCCCCGACGGCTCGCGCACCATGAATGGCTCGGACGTCGCCGCCTTCTGGGCGTACGCCGAAGGGGCTAATAGGACGAACACCCCTGCCGTGAGAATTGATCGTGCGGTCATCGTCGTGACGCCTCCCTCGATTCGCGGGGCTACGATTTTGGCTCCAACCCGAGTTTCTTCCGTTTGTCTTCCCACTCGGCGGTCTCCCGCTTGTTCCCAGTCGCGAGCGGCTGACCGGTGCGAATCGCCTCGATTTCAAGCCGGGTGAGGTGCATCCCTTCAAAGTTGTAGTCGAGGAAGGCCTGTGCGGCGATCGGGACGATCGGGCGGATCAGCTCGAACATCGCGTTCGCGTAGTCGCGGATCTCCTGTTGGGCGTGGGCGTCCATTCGCAGCGACAGGAAATGAAACAGGTTGTGCAGATCAATTTTCCAGTACCACTCCGTGTACACGCTGGCCGGCAGCGCGATGCGGGCGATTTCGCGGGCGACGCCCTTGTCGATCAAGCCTTGGTAATGCTCGTAGTCCTGCTCGACGCGGTCGAGGTAAGCGAGGAACTCTTTCGCCGTCGCCGGGTCGATCGGCTCCTCGCCGCCCTGCCGGTTGGACGCGCTTTGCTTGCGAACGTTTTCCAGCGGCGGGTGATAAAACCGGTCGCGCACGACGCTGTAACGGGCGGAATATTCGTTCACGTTGGCCGTGCGGTGGCGTATCCACTGGCGGGCCACGAAAATCGGCATCACGTGGTGAAACTTGAACTCCACCATCTCGAACGGCGTCGAGTGCCGGTGGCGAGCGAGATACCGGATCAGACCCGTGTCTTCGTTGACCTGCTTCGTCCCCTCGCCGTAACTCACACGCGCGGCCTGCACGATCGCATAGTCGGCGGTCTTTCCGACAGGGGCAAATCGGGGCATGACGTCGATCAGCGCCACGAGGCCGTGGTCGTGGACCTTGACCTCCCAGCGCGCCGCGCCACCCATGACGTCCTGGACTTCGCCTTCAAAAGGTTTGTGGTCGATCTTTGCTACCGGGCTGGCATCGCTCATGGGGCAGGATGATACCGACCTGACGCCGCGGCTGCGACCCGGGGCGAGGGGCACGCTTTGATGTTTTAGCTTTTTGTGGTTTTGGAAATGCTTGATGAGAACCCGGCCCTTCGGGCCGTCGCGAATCAGCGACCGTGAACTGCCAACCTCGTCGCGCGGCTTAGCGCAGCCGGGTGGACAGGATGGCAACGAGTGCCAGGTAGATCGCGTATCCGAAAATGAGCGATGTCGACTCAATGCGGGACAGTGCCCACCGACCGATGGCCAGGGGGATCAGGCCGAAGCCCAGCACGATGAGGATGACCGTGTCGACGCGCCAGCTGATCATCGGGTATGGCGCCGGCTGGCCGTGTTCGCGGAGAGAGGCGAGCAAGCCTTCCGGAAGGATTTCGGGTGACAGTCCGGTGCGAAGGTAATGGACGACGATCACGAGCGGCAGAAGCACGCACAGATTAATCAGCACCATCGCTACCGCCGTCGAGACGGCCGACTCGGGGCGGTTTCGCTCGGCGAGGCGGCCGCCGGTGCTGAGGACGGGGAGGATGAGCAGCGGCGCGAGCACGGCGTTTGCCAGAACCGCGCCTGTCAGCATTCGAACATGTTGCTCGAGCTGGCCGGCGCCGCGGGCCATGGCCCATCCGCCGACGCCTGCCAAAGCCAAAGCGAGCAGGAGTTGCAGCCAGCGCGTCCAACGTTTTCCGAGTCGATAAGCCGGACACTTCTCCGACCCGTCGACATGGTTTACGTTTTCGACGTCTGGAGCGTTCCAGAGGTTCAGGACCGTCAATCCCAGTAATGCCAACATGCCGGCGTGGAGGGGTGAAAGTTTTCCGCTGAATCCGCCGACGAGCGCGAGCAACGCCGCCGGTAGGACAAACGGCCACGCCCGACGGGAAGCCGGGAGCGCTGCGAGCGGGGCAAGGTATGTGACGATTCCGAGCACGAGCGTCAGGCATGCGACACTCGTAGCGAAAAGCAATCCCACCGCCACCTGCGGAAGCCCGCCGTCGCCGCTTGGGCGTCCCGTCATCGACGGGTGGAGGCACATCAACGCCACCATAGCGATGGGAAGGCAATGTCCGATCGCGCGCCAGCCCGGCCGATTGGGATCGCTTCCCGCCAACGCGTCAGCCGCCGCACGGGAGGCGATATAAACGGACACACCTCCCAGCGCGACCAGGACCGTCCCCGGGGTGGTATGCCAGTTCTGAAACATCGCCGCCAGTAAAGCCATCGCGGGCGGATGGTGCAGCAAAATCAAGCCGGGGTCCAGCACGCGGTAGCGACACTTCCGACCGCCGCTTGCGGTTGCTCAGAGGTGGAAACCCGCGCCAAACGACGTTTCACATTGCCACAGGCAGCACCGCGCGCAGTTTGGCAATGACGCCGGGGAGCACCTGGAGCGCGCGATCAACTTCATCGGCGGTCGTGTAACGGGAGAGGCTGAAGCGAATCGCGCCGTGGGCCAGTCGTTCGTCGATTCCCATCGCTTTGATCACGTGCGACGGCTCCAGGCTCCCGCTGCTGCACGCGGCCCCGGCGGAGGCGCAGACGCCCTGCTCGCTGAGCAGAATCAGGATCGCCTCGGCTTCGAGCCGGGAGAACCCGATGTTTGTCGTGTTGGGCAAGCGGGCGTCGGTGCGACCGTTGACGGCGGTTTCGGGAATGCGCGACAGGACGCCGTGCTCCAACCGGTCGCGGAGGTCGGCAACACGGACCATTTCGGGCAGCGCCGCAAGCGCCAGTTCCGCGGCCTTGCCCATCGCGACGACGCCGGGCACGTTTTCCGTCCCCCCCCGCCGGCCGCGCTCCTGGGGGCCGCCGATGATGAGCGGGCGGACGCGAAGTCCCCGGCGGGTGAACAACGCGCCGACCCCCTTCGGGCCGTGATACTTGTGGGCCGCAAGGCTCATGGCGTCGACCCCGAGGGAGCCGACGTCCACGGGAATCTTTCCGACTGCTTGCGTTCCGTCACAATGGAACGGGACGCGCCGCGTCTTACAGATCGAAGCGATCCGCGAAACGTCGAACAACACGCCGGTCTCGTTGTTCGCCCACATGATCGTGACGAGAGCGGTGTCATCGTTCACCGCCTGCTCAAAGGCATGAAAATCGAGCGCGCCGGTTTTGTCGACCGCGATCTCGACGACTTCCGCGCCCTCTTTCCCGAGCTGCGCGCACAGTTCGCGCGTAGCCGAATGCTCGACGGTACTCGTGACGATCCGCCGTCGCGGCGCCCGTGCGGCGTAGATGCCCCGGACGGCGGTGTTGACCGCTTCAGTCCCCCCGCCGGTCAACAGCAATTCGCTCTCGGCGCAGCCAATGAGAAGCGCGACGTGGCCACGCGCTTCGTCGGTCGCTTGCCGGGCGCGTTGTCCGAAGCGGTGAAGGCTGGAAGCGTTCCCGTACCATTCGGTCAGAAACGGCAGCATCGCTTCCACGACCTCCGGAGCCGGACGGGTGGTGGCATTGTTGTCGAGGTAGACGACGTCCATTTTACCGATTGTACGATCGCCACCTCCGAAAAAACGTAAAGACGTCAAACGGGACGAAAGCCGGAGGGGCGTCACGCTGTTTACGTTTTACGTTTTTAGCTTCGTCCGTTTCATTACTTTCGAAACGAGAAAGCTTCATTCGCGTCGAGTCGGGCCCGTTCATATAATCCGCGCGCCGGTGCAGGTTCTTGCCGGCGCGTGTGAACACTGGGAGTCATGATGACATCCGCCGCCGCTCTCGCGAGCCTGACCGACTGCATCCGCCCGCAATTGGCGGCCGTCGAGAAGCTGTTTCACGACGAGTTGGCCAGTGACCTGCCGTGCGTGAACACGCTTGTGAAACACGTCAGCCGGTTCCGCGGCAAGATGCTCCGGCCGTGCCTCGTGTTGCTCACGGGCAAGGCGTGCGGGGAGCTGCGCAAGGCGCATACGGTCATCGCCACCGTCGTCGAGATGGTCCACATGGCCACGCTCGTCCACGACGACGTGCTCGACGAAGCCGAGCTTCGCCGTAAAGGCGCGACGATCAACCACCTCCGCGGCAACGAAGCCGCGGTGCTGCTGGGTGATTACCTCATCAGCCACAGCTACCACCTCTGCAGCAGCCTCGATTCCCAGCTCGCGAGCCGGCTCATCGCGCGGACGACGAATCAGGTGTGCGAGGGCGAGTTGCTCCAGATCGACAACCGCAACAATCTCGACCTCGACGAAGAAACGTACCTTGAGATCATCACTCGGAAGACCGCGAGCCTATGCGCGATGTCATCCCTTCTCGGCGCCGAGTTTGCCGGCGCGGCAAAGACGGTGATCGGGCAGATGGAACTTTACGGGCTGTCGCTCGGAACCGCATTCCAGATTCAGGACGACATCCTCGACATCGTCGGCGACACCGGCACGGTCGGGAAGACGCTCGGCATCGACGTGGAAAAAGGAAAGATGACGCTCCCGATGATCCATTTCCTCCGGACCGCACCGGCCGAGCACCGGCAGTTGCTGCGGTCGCTGATGACGAGCCGGGAGGCGGACAAATCCGAGCGGATTCGGAACCTGATACTCCCGAGCGGGTCAATGGAATACGCCCGGACCAAGGCCCGTGAATACGCCGGCCGAGCCCGCGCGGCGCTGCAATCCCTACCCGATAGCGAAGCCCGCCGGGTGTTGGAGATGATGTCGGAGTTCGTCGTTTCGCGCCCCCTGTGACGTGGCACGGGCTACCAGCCCGTGTTATTACGGAGCCGGAACACGGGCTGGTAGCCCGTGCCACGAATCTTCTCTCGGGTCGGCCGCCTTCCTATCATCGGCTCGGACTTAAAGCTCAGGGACGCCGTATGGCTGGCCGCATCGTCATCTTCATCGCACTCGCCGCGTATCTCGGCGTGATGGGCTGCGTCATCTTCCCGCCCGGCGGGCTCGCCGCCCCGCGCGGGAACATTTCCGCCAACGGCGCGGCCACCAGTGACGACGAAACCCCCTCCCGCCCCGCCGGCCTGGCCGCGCCGCTGGAGGGCCTGCCCTACCGCGGCGTCGCGATGCAGGTACAGCAGTCCGGCGACACCGCCCCGTACGAGAAGAACATCGACGAGATCGCCGCCCTCGGCGCCGACACCATCTCCATCGTCGTGGACGCCCGACAGGAAAACGGCACCAGCACGCAAATTTTCCTCGACCAGCGTCTCACGCCCAGCCCCGAGCAACTCAGCCGTCTCATCCAACACGCCAAGAGCAAGAAGCTCCGGGTGATATTGATGCCCATCGTGCTTCTGCAAAGCCCGCGCGGCGACGAATGGCGCGGCAAGCTGAACCCCGAGTCGTGGGAAGACTGGTTCGCCAGCTACCGCGAAATGATGAAGCACTACGCCTGGATCGCCGAGGCAACCGGTGTCGACGTGTTGTCGGTGGGGTCGGAACTCGTCACCGCCGAGGGTAAGGCCGAGCAGTGGTCCCGGACCATCCGCATGGTGCGGAAAGTGTACAAAGGCAAACTCACCTACTCCGCCAACTGGGACGCCTACAACCGCGTGCCGTTCTGGAACCAGCTCGACCTCGTCGGGATGAACAGCTATTACTCGCTCGGAAACGATACGCGCGTGACGATTCCCGAAATTGTCCAGCGTTGGAAGGCCATCCAGCGCGACCTGCTCGATTTCCAGAAGCAGGTGAACCGCCCGATCCTGTTCACCGAAGTCGGCTGGTGCAGCTTGAGCAACGCCGCGAGCGAGCCTTGGGATTACACCCGGACCAGCCTGCCGATCGACCTCGAACTCCAACGGAAACTGTACGAAGGCTTCTTCGAAGCCTGGCAAGGCCAGCCCACGCTCGGCGGTTTCATGTTCTGGGAATGGCCCTCCGGCGACGGCGGGCCGAGCAACAAAGGCTACACGCCCGAAAACAAGCCCGCCGAGAAGGTTTTGAAGGCGTGGCTGGGGAAGCCGTGGAGGTGACGTAAGGCACCC
>JBKJRK010000145.1:0-8198 GCA_046593135.1 Tepidisphaeraceae bacterium
GTCCGCCCTCTTCTTCACTTTCGTCGGGTCGAACCCCTTCAGTGAACGGGGCTGCTCCACGCCGAGCTGAAGAAACCCGCGTGAGTCGGACCGGCCGGCCTCGCTGCGCTGGGGCGCGATCGTGTACGTCGATAGGGTGCCGTCGACGTGTTTTATTTCGATCGACGTCGGCGCTTCCGCGTCCGCCAGGGCGGCTGTAAGGCCCACCTTCGTCCAGTCGTCTTGTCGCTTGCCGTCGAGGTAGAGGATTTCGTCGCCGACCTGGAGCGACGTGACCACCGTCTTGCCGTCAACAACGTGTGTGACGCGCTGGGCCGGCGACCCCGGGATGATCCCGCCGACGACCGCCGGCGGAACCCTATGTCCCATCATGAACAGGCCCATGAACAGGATGGCCGCCAGGATGATGTTCATGATGACGCCGGCCGAAATGACGAGCATGCGGGCGCCGACGGATTTTTGCGGATAGGCACGCGGGTCTTCGCTGACCGCGTTGGGGTTCATGTCGTCCTGGCCGAGCATTTTCACGTAGCCGCCGAGGGGGATCCAGTTGAGGCGGTACTCGGTTTCGCCGAGGCCGAGCTCGCGCGTGGCGGCGTCGATCTGGGCGGTGGAGAGGTTTGTTTCTTCGCTGATCGCGCTCTCGCCGCGTTCCTTGGCCCCGAGATGTTGCTTGATCCGGCGCTGGTATTCGGGGTGGGTGGTGCCGACGCGCAAGCCGACGCCTTTCCTCCATGCGAGAACCGCTTGACCAAAGCCGACCGCGAATTGCTCGACCTTGATGCCGACGTACTTGGCGGCGAGGAAATGGCCCAGCTCGTGCCAGAAAATGACAAAGCCGAACCCGAGGGCGAGCAGGGAGATGTTAAGGACGTAATCCATGTGGTTTTCGTCGAAAGTGTCAGGAATTCAGGACGCACCGCGCTGTCGCGCCTGAGTCATTTCTGTCAAGGCGCAACAGCGGAACGCCTTCGACAGTTTTCATTTACGCGGACACGAACCGTTTCGCGCGCCCACCTGTCCGCCGCGAGCAAATCGTCCAACGCGGGAGACGATACCGCCCCGGCGGCGTGGGCGTCGATTGTAAGCGCAACGACTTGCGAAATCTCGCCGAACGAGATGTTGCCTTCGGAAAACGCCGCGACCGCTTCCTCGTTAGCGGCGTTCATCACCGCCCCGTACGTGCCGCGCCGCTGGGCGACGTCGTAGGCGATCTTCAGCGAAGGAAACTTTTCAAAGTCCGGCGGCTCGAACCGCAGGGAAAATGCCTTGCTCAAATCCAGCCGCCGGGCGGGGCCTTCGCAGCGGTCGGGATAGGTCAACGCGTATTGAATCGGCAGCCGCATGTCGGGTGGCGAAAGCTGCGCGATGACCGATCCGTCAACGAACTCAACCATCGAATGAACGACCGATTCGGGGTGAACGACGATCTCCACCTTCTCCGGCGGCAGGTTGAACAGCCAACACGCCTCGATCAATTCGAGCCCCTTGTTGAACATCGAAGCCGAGTCGATCGTGATCTTGCTGCCCATTTTCCAGGTCGGGTGGGCGAGGGCGTCGGCGTAGGTTGCTTCCCGAATCCGCTCGATCGGCCAGGTCCGGAAAGGCCCGCCGCTCGCGGTGAGAATGACGCGTTTCACTTCGGCCAAGCGTCCGCATTGCATCGCCTGGAAGATCGCGGAATGTTCCGAATCGATCGGTAAAATCGGCACGCCCCGGCGTCGTGCCTCGGGAATGAGCAGCGAGCCCGCGACAACGAGTGCCTCCTTGTTCGCCAGCGCCAGCCGTTTCCCCGCGCGAACCGCTTCCAGCACCGCCGGCAACCCCGCGGCGCCGACGACGGCGGCGACGACCGTGTCGACGTCATCCCGCCGAACCAGCTCCACCATCCCGGCCGGGCCGCGGTAGACCTTGGCGCCGAGTTGCTCAAGTTGTGCGCACAGCGCTTCGTCAGGCCCGTCGCACGTCAGCGCGACGGCGGCGGGGCGGTGCCGGCGAACCTGTTCGAGCAGTTGTTCGCCCCGGCTGTGGGCGCTGAGCGCGACGACTTGGAACAAATCGGGCAGTGATTCGATCACGTCCAAGGCGTTGCAGCCGATGGAACCCGTGGAGCCGAGAATGGCAATGCGTTGCGGCAAGTGAGGGTGGATCGGACGATCGGCCTGTTAAGTAAGATCAGACACGGATCGTTTACCCGTGCCGCACGTTTTTCCTGCGGTCCGTAGCCTATTCGCCCGCATCGTTCGATTCAAACCACAGGGCGGTCGCATGTGGCGCTTCGTAGGGGCGAACCTTGTGTTCGCCCTGTGCTCCGGAGTCAGAAACGAGGGCGACCACGAGGTTCGCCCCTACGACAACCTCCAAAGGACACATGCGTTCGCCCCGATTCAAACCGCCAAGGGGCGGGGGGAGAAGAATCGGTCGGCGAGGGGCGTGAACAGCCCCGCGACCAGGAGAGCCGCGTACGGCCCCCAGGAGACCGACACGTAAAGCTGAAGCACCGCCGTCAACAACCCGAGAATCGCGGCGAAGAGGACTCGCCCGCGTCCGGCCATCGGGCGCACCGTCGGCGACGTCGCCAGGAAAAACGCCATGAACAACGCCGGCGACGCCGCGAGCTGATAATTGACGAAAGTAATGCCTACGGCCCACCCGACCGACGGGTCGCGCACGGCAAACCACGCGCGCCGGGCGCCGATTTCGGTGATCGACACCGGAATTGGCAAGACGAGCATCGCGACGAACGCGACAGTCACAAAAACCAGCGGAATGCGGTAATCGATGACGCCGCGGTACATCAGGAACAAGCCGCCGACGATGACGAAAATGACGCTGCTGGCCCCGATGGGGCCTGGCGCGCCCGCCATGACGAGGTCTTCGAGCGGCGGCAGGCGGTCGCGGAGCAGGCTTTGCAACTGGAGAGTGCCGCGGTCGGTCATGTCGCGCCGGCCGAGTGTGTAATTGAGTAGAGATTCCGAAGCCGGGGCGCTGGTGTGAACGGCGGCGTGGGCGCCCGTTTGACTGCCCGTGAACCACCACGGGATACCGGCGGCCGGGGCGTGGCTCGGCGCGTCGAGCACGTCGCCCGAGAAAAGGTGATCGCGTTGCAGGACGTACCGGGGGGCGAGGGTGTGCTCGAAGAACGGGACGAGAACCAGGTAGGTGACAACGACGGGATGGAGCGCCGTCCCCGCGACGCCGCGGAGAATCCAAAGCACGATCGCCAGCAGGACTCCTGCCGCGGGGAGAATCCAGAACGGCGCCTCCAAGGTTTGAATCCCGGCGAAGGATGCCAGGTGCGCGGGAAGCGCCAAGGCGAGCAGCAGCGCGAGCCAACAGGCGTGAGAGAGCGACAAGTCGCGTCCCCTGCGTCCGAGCTGTTTCCAGACGAGCGTTGCGCCCGCCGTCGAACCCACGACGACGATCGCGACGACCAGCGCCCGCCACCCGTACAAGAGCACCCCGGCCGCCAGCGGGAAAACCGCCCCCTGAAACTGCTGGGCGCAATAGCGACGGATGCTCCCGCCGCCGTGAACGAGTGACGAGCACTTATCCGCTTCACGTTTGGAATTGGCGGCGATGGTGGAGACACTTGCGGTGGTCATCGGCAGTGCTGAAGCGTATGGCGAAGGCCGCCGATCGGCAATTGCGGTTCGTATGACATTCAGACCTTCGATGTAGCGCGTGGCACGGTTTTCAAACCCGTGTTCTTCATGGACGACACGGGTTGGAAAACCGCGCCACGAGTTTTTTCTAAAGGCCGCTATTTCGACGTATGTATGGACGTTGGAACGTCTCACGTGCCAATGGGACATCGAATAAGGGAACGTTTCGCTCAGCGGGCGGTCGTTGAGTTGGCGCGGAGGGCGCGGATTCCGCGGAGCAGGGGCAGGTGGGAAGGGCAGACGTAGCTGCACACGCCGCACTCGATGCAGGTGGCGAGACCGTATCGTTCCGCGGCTACGGGATCGACGGTTTGTGCGGCTTGAAGGAGGCCGGCGGGTTCGATGTGGACCGGGCAGTTTGACACGCACCACCCGCAGCGAATACAGGAATCCGGGTTGACCACCGGCTGCGGGGCCATCAGGTACAGCGCCAGCTCACCGCCGGCGGTGAGAACGCAGTCGCCGTGCAATCGGATTTCGCGCAGGGGCGAACCGCCGCGCAATTCAAACCCACCGGGCGAAACGCCCGCCGCTCTGAGCACGTCGCCGGCGCTCATGCCGACGGGGACCGAGAGAAAATGACTCCGCACGGTCGCACTGGTCCGCAGGTCTGCGATGCCGACGGGCGCGCGGAGCAGGGGCTCGCCGTACAGCAGGCACCGGCCTACCGCCATCGCGGCGGCGGCATCGAGCAGGAGGATGCCTGCTTCCGTCGGCAACGACCCGGGCCGCAGTTGCCGGCCGGCAAGGGTGTGGAGCAGAAGGGTCGGATTCGGCTGGGGGTACGCGTTTCGCAGCGGTACGGTCCGAACGCCGGTCTGGGATGTCCATCGTTCGACCGCCCGCCGGCACGAATTTTCCGCCGCGGCGCTCATTACGAATTGGGCCTGCGTTGCCGACGCCGCGGCCGCCAGCACGGCGACGCCCGCGATGACCTCCAACGGGTTATCACACGCGATTGTCTTTTGCAGAGGCAGGGCTTCGTCAAAATCCAGGGCGCTGCAGACGACCGTGTCGATGGGGCGTTTCAGGCACTGGTGTAATTGGGCGAGCAGGTCGGGACTGGCCCACCGATCGGCCCACACGCCGGCGAGGCGGAGTTGATCGATGAGTTTGCCAAGGTCTGACGGCTGAACCTGTCTTAGGAGCTCCGCCAGCCGGGCGTCCCCGTTTTCCGGCGTCGTGCGGGAAGGGGGTTCTCCTTCGGAAAGGGGTTCCAGCACTACCGCCGGCACCTCCCGGCCGGTGCTGAGTTGAATCGGACCCGACGGACCGACGGTCCCCGAAATGGGGGCAAGGGAGGCCGGAGCCGCGGAAGGGGTTCGTCCCACCGTTCCGCCGCGGCGCACGACGGTGCCGGTGGGGGGCATATCGAGCAGTGGGAAGGGTGCGTGAAAAGCGAGCGGGACCTTAATAACGCCAGAGGCGGGAATGTCTCGCAACGCGGGCCGCTCGCTCACGGGCGTCGATCCTACCACAGGCATGCCGCGACTTCATGAGCCGGGCCACCGGCAATTGCAGGAGAAACCAACGGCAACAGCCAGACGTACCATGAATACTATTGTCGGTCGGGTTGACGTCGCGGGGCGTGGGCGTCAACATGGCCGGCTCATTCACATGACGAATCGGACGACGCGACAGTTTCTTGCGGTGGTGGCGGTGACAACGGTGGCGATGTGTGCCGACGGCATCGCCCACGCCGCGCCCGCGTCGCGTACGCAGGTTGCCGAGATGGCCGGCCGGCTGGTTTCACGTCTGGCAAGCCGGCTCCGCCGGGTTGTCGCCGCGAAGCTTCCGTGGCAAGAGCGACAGCGCGTCGCGGCGCACTTCCGCCCGGCCGCGGTTGCCCCGACCCTCGCATTCGTCTGGCATCGCGCCATTTCTCCCTTCCAGTTTCGTCTCCCCCCTCCTTTGTTCTAAACACGCTTCCTGCGCGCCCGACGACGCGCCCCGCAAGCGGGACGGCTAAGTGATCGCATCCCGACGCGCAGCAACTGTTTTCATCGTTCGTTTCCTAATTCCGCATTCATCATTCTGCATTCAGCTTTTGATTTCCCGAGGTGTTTCATGCCCGTCAGTTTTGGAAAAATGTTGACGAAGATTTTCGGCAGCCGGAACGAACGGCTGCTTAAGCGGTTCCGCCGGATCGTCACGCAGGTGAACGAGATGGAGCCGAAGGTCCGCGCAATGGCCGACGAGCAGCTCCGCGCCCGTACGCGGGAACTGCAAACCGGGCTGATCGCCAAGCCCGGGCGGCCGGCGACGTTGAGCATGGACGACGTGATGCCCGAGGCGTTCGCGATCATCCGCGAATCGATGGACCGGCACATCGGCATCCGCGAAATCTTCAACCCCGAACAGAACTTCGACCCAGACAAGCTCGACGACGAGCACCTCGAGCTCTACGACTCCGTCCAGCGCGCCATGATCGCCACCGGCGAGTCGTGGCAGCGCGTCCCGATCCCCCACAAGCTCTACGAGGCGATCCGCAAGCTTCACCCGGAGTCGCGCCCCCCGTTCCGCGCCCGGCCATTCGACGTGCAGATCATCGGCGGGCTCGTGTTGTCGGAGGGCAAGATCGCGGAGATGGCGACCGGCGAAGGCAAGACCTTTGTCGCGCCGTTGGCGTGTTACCTGCGGATTTTGCAGGGGTTTCATTGCCACGTCGTGACGGTCAACGACTACCTCGTCCGCCGCGACGCGACGTGGGTGAAGCCGGCTTTCGACAACCTCGGCCTTTCCGTCGGGTTCATTCAGTCCGACATGGACCCCGGCAGCGAGTCGCGCAAGCGGCAGTACGAATGCGACATCACCTACGGCACGAATAGCGAATTCGGCTTCGACTATCTCCGCGACAACATGAAGGAGCGCGCCGACCTGCAGGTGCAGGGGCCGCTTGATTTTGCGATCGTCGACGAGGTCGACAGCATCCTGATCGACGAGGCCAGAACGCCGCTCATCATCAGCGGCGCCGCCCACGACGACGCCGCGAAGTACAAGCGATCCGACGAAGTCGCGCGCAAGGTCATGGAGCTGAACAAGCCCTGGGACCAGGTGGAAAAAGCCGTCGACGCGGCTAAGCGGGCGATCAAGTCGGCCGAAGGCGACATCGATAAGGCAAAAGAGCGGGCCGATCGGAATGCGGAAAAGGAAACGGTTGGCGAATCGGTACGCGCGAGCCGGCGAGACGAATCCAAACGCCTGCGCGAGGAAGCTCAACAACGGCTGGCCGCGGCTCAAAAACAGCTCGAAGAGGCAGAAAAGCGCAAGGAAGGCCTCACTCAGTACTACGAAGTCGAATGGGACCGCAAGTCGGTTCACCTTACTCACGAAGGCATCGCCGCGGCGCAAGAGGCGGCGGGCGTCGGGAGTTTCTACGTCGGCGCCAACATGGAATGGCCGCATCTGATGGAACAGTCGATGCGGGCCCACGTCGTGTACGAGCGCGACAAGGACTACGTCGTCGAGCGCGGCACCAGCTCACGCAGCACCGGCGAGATGGAAGTTGTCATCGTTGACGAATACACCGGCCGCAAGATGGTCGGCCGGCAGTGGTCGGACGGGCTGCACCAAGCGATCGAGGCCAAGGAACGGGTTCCGATCAAGCAGGAGACGCAGACCCTCGCGACGATCACGCTGCAAAACTTCTTCAAGCTCTATAAAGCCCTGGCCGGCATGACCGGCACGGCCCAGACGGAAGCCGAGGAGTTTGCCAAGATTTACAAGCTGGAAGTCGTGACGATTCCGACCAACCGGCCGGTCATCCGCGCCGATCACGAAGACCGCATCTACCGCACCGAGGCCGAGAAGTGGGAATCGATCATTGAAGAGATCAAGGAAGCCAGCGACTCGGGCCGGCCGGTGCTGGTCGGCACGACCAGCGTCGAGAAGAGTGAGATGATCTCCAACAAGCTGAAGCAGAAATACGGCATTCAGCACGAGGTGCTGAACGCGAAGTACCACGAGCGCGAGGCGCAGATTGTTCAGGTCGCCGGGCAACAGCACAAGAACGTCCACGGCGAAACCGCCGGAAACGTCACCATCGCCACCAACATGGCCGGCCGGGGCACCGACATCAAGCTGTCTCCCGAGTCGCACAAGTCCGGCGGCTTGCACGTCATTGGCACCGAGCGTCACACCGCCCGGCGCATCGACAACCAGCTCCGCGGCCGCGGCGGACGGCAGGGCGATCCAGGCTCGTCCCGCTTTTACGTCAGCCTTCAGGACGACCTCATGTCCATGTTCGCCGGCGAGTGGACTATCAAAGTCCTCGGCTTCCTCGGCATGCAGGAAGGCGAGCACATCGAGGACAAGCGCATCACCAAGGGCATCATCCGTGCCCAGAAGAAAGTCGAAGAACGAAACTTCCTGGCGCGCAAGAACCTCCTCGAATACGACGAAGTGATGGACCACCAGCGCGGCAATTTTTACGGCACGCGCCAGCGCGTGCTCGAGGGCAAGGAAGTCGACACCGTCATCTGGGAGATGATCGGCGACGCGATCACCGACGCCGTCGATAAGTTCATCACCCAA
>JBKJRK010000320.1:0-4949 GCA_046593135.1 Tepidisphaeraceae bacterium
GCCCGTCGGGACCTACACGCCGTTAAACCTGGCGGACCCCAACGACCCTAACTACCAGGACACGTTGTGGGATTTGCAATGATGCGAAATCTCCGAAGCGCAATCATCGGCTGCTGCTGTGCCCTTGTGATATCGGCGGCGAATCCGACGCTCGCTGCCGACGCGTCTGCACCGGCGTCGGCGCCGGCATCGCACAAGTCTCACGAGAAGGCGGCGACGGGCGTGGTCAGCTTAGACGTTTACGGCGAAGGGCAGTCGCGGCTGCACTTGCTCACCGCGGAACGCGCCGCGCCGGGGGAGAAGCCGATGCTGGCCTACACACGCTCCGAAGACGGCGGGGCGACGTGGACCGCGCGGGTGCCGGTGGGTGAAGGCCAGCCGTCGCCTGATCCCGTGAAACGGGGCAACGACGCGCAGATCGTGGCGGCGGGGGATCATCTCGTCGCGGCCTGGACCACCGGCGCCGACAACAAAATGGGCCGGGGGCCGCTCGCCACGGCAGTTTCTCACGACGGCGGGAAAACCTGGAAACCCGGGCCGAGCCCGAGCGACGCAAGAGGCGTGGTTGACCATGCTTTCACCGACCTCGCCGCCGACGAAGCCGGCGGGTTCCACGCCGTTTGGCTCGACAACCGCCCGAGCAGTCCGCCGCCGGTGATCGATGGTCGGAAATTAGTTGCCAGTGATCAGTTGCCAGTGGCCGGTGGGTCGACTGCGCGTCCAGATACGCCGGCCGGTCCGGCGCCGGTGGCGAGCGATTCTGATTCACGTGCTGAAGCGCCGACCGTTGTGCGGGCTCATTCTCCTGCCAAGGCCCTTCGGTACGCGCGATCGACCAACGGCGGCAACTCGTGGTCGGCCAACCTCACGCTCGACGCGGCGTGCTGCGAATGTTGCTGGAACAGCGTGCTCACGCTGCCTAGCGGAAAAGTGTGCGTGCTTTACCGCGACAAAGACCCGCGCGACATGGCCTTGATCCAATCCGCCGATGCCGGCCAAACGTGGGGCAAGCCCGTCACCGTAGGCGCGTTCAACTGGGGATTCACCGGCTGCCCCCACGTCGGCGGCGCGATAACCGCCGGCGGTGAACAAGGCCGGGACCTCTGCGCCGTCGTATGGACCGCCAAGGGCGGCGACGAAGTCGGGGTATTTGCCCTGTCGTCCACCGACGGCGGAAAAACTTGGTCCTCGCCCGCGCCGCTCGGCGGACCCCAGTCCAGCCGGCCCGACGTCGCCGGCAGCGCCGACGGCAGTAGGCTCCTGGCCGTCTGGGACGCCTTTGTGGACGCCGGACCCGACGTCGGAAACGCCGCCTTCACGTCCAGTTCAAGCGATGGCGGTAAAACCTGGTCGCCGCCGGTGCGGGTGAGCGAATCCGGCAAGTCCGTCACGTACCCGCGCGTCGTGCGGGTGCCGGACGGTTTTCGCGTGTTCTGGACCGAACAAGCCGGCGGCGGCAAGCCGGTGAAGTGGGTGTCGCGGGTTGTGGAGTAGCGCGGTCTTGTGGCCTGCACACTGTAAGACGGATCGGGATTAATCCATGCGCGTCATGTGTCAATTTTCCAGCCGGCAGGGCCGCTTCAGCGGTCCTGAACTCGCGCGAGGATTAATCACGATTCGTATAAGAAGGATTCCCGTGATTCTCGCGGGTCGAGCGTGACCTGCCGCCCTACGGGCGGCCGCGAACCGGGGAGACTCCGGATACGGAAATCAGATGGAATCCTATCACCTGGGGCATTGCCCCTCACGAACGCGCACATACGATTGTTGTATGGAGTTCCAGGGCGAACGAGACGTCCGTGACGCGAATGTGCTAGAATTCCGTTTCGGAGGTGCATGCCATGACAAGCCTTTCCGGCACAGCGACGATCACGTCTCGCGAGCCGCGTGAACTGATCCCGCCCGACAGCCCGCTCGCCCCTTACATTTCGGTTGACCGAGGCCGCATGCACGGCGAGCCGTGCTTCACCGGCAGCCGGGTGCCGATTCAGATCCTTTTCGATCACTTGCGCGCGGGCGACCCGCTCCAGGAATTTCTCGACGGTTTCCCGCCTGTCACGCGCCACCAAGCCGTCGCCGTTATTGACCTGGCGGCAATGGGGTTGCTGCATGGATTGCAAAATCTGTGAGAATTCTGCTCGACAACTGCGTTCACATCAAAGCGCGGAATCTATTTCCCGGCCACGAGGTTCTGCACGCTTCTGACGTCGGGTTCGCGATACTTTTTAACGGTGAGTTGATGTCACGCGCCGCGAAGCTTTTTGAGGTGTTCGTCACGACAGATAAGAAAATTCGTTACGAGCACAACTTGGACAAGCTCCCCATCTCAATTGTTCAACTCAACACGCGCCTGACCCGATTTGACGACTTGAAAAGCCTTCAGCCGTATCTTGAAGTGGCCTTGCAGCATACGAAGACCCACCACTTCGTCAGCGTCGCGCCCGATGGAACCTGCGAGCGACTCGGCGAGCGCGCGTAGCAGGTGCTCGCATTTGAGGCGTGGGAGCCGGCGGATTAAAACGCGGCCCTGTAGCTCACCAGAAACGACACATTAATGTCGTCGTCGGGCGCTCCGGGGGTTCCCGGCGCACCCGGGCCTCCGGCGATCAAGCCGAAATGCTTGGCGCGAAGATCCACCGCCTTGCGGTATTCCCCGTGCCCGTCGCAGAAAAGGAGGTTGCCGCCCTTCCGGTTGTTGTGGCTGGTAGTCATCGTCTCGACAAGCTTTCCATTGAGAGTCAGGACCGCGTGCCACCACATGTAATACTCCGGGGCACCTGTTGCGAAGCCAACGGAAACCAAGTCGGGATCCGCGTTCCAACTCGGTCGGCCGGTACAAAAATACGTTTGGTACAACTGCTCCTGCAGCAGGATGATTTCGGAGGACTTACGGATCTGTGAGAGCTTGCGGCCCAAGGCGACGGTGTTGACGCAATAATTGGTATTGCTGAACACTGAGGGATCAGGGGCATTCTCAGCCACACTCGTGCACAACAAATTTACGTTAGCCATATACGGCCAAAGCGTGTTGAGAAAGTTGGGTTTCCAGGCCGGGTTAAGGGTGGGCTCGTTGTAGTAAAGGACGTACCCGTTTTTGCAGGGCATAAGCCCCTTGGATTCGGCGAGATAACTGTTCAGCGCGATGCCGATCTGGCGAATCTGGCTCAAGCAACTGACCTGGCGCGCCTGCTCCTTCGCTTTTTGCAGCCCGGGCAACAGCAATGAAACGAGCACCGCGATGATCCCAATCACGACCAGCAGTTCGACGAGTGTAAAGCCCGCGTGAAGCGAGTGCCTGCGACGGGCGGGGACGGCGACGGGGCCTGGACGACGGGTCGCGCCGCTGCCGTGGCGTGGATAAGCGATGACGAGCGCCAACATGAGCAGCCTCCGCGTGGACAGATGAGATGAACAACTCCCGCCCAAAAGGAAATAAGACAGGATTGCAATTCGATTGTAACGAATAGCGATCCTGTTTCAATATTCGGTTCGGGTCAAGAGAATCACGTCCGGGGCGACGACATTGACTTGTATAACTGCCAAGTAGGTCAGGGCCGGGCTTGGTCGGGCGGGGAAATCGGCTCGTCGGTGCCGACGATCACCAGGCTGTTCTTGCCGCGTTTCTTGGCGCCGTGCATGAGGCGGTTGTCGGCTTCCTTGACGAGCGTGGCGGCGTCCTGGGCTTCGTAGGGGAAAACGGCCAGGCCGGCGCTGATGCCGAGGGTGCCTTGGCCGGTGGGGCCGAGGACGGGGAACTTTTCGTCGGCGATCATGCGCTTGAAGCGGTTGAAGATTTGCTCGGGCGTTTGCGGCGGGCGGTAGGGGCCGGGCGCGGGGCGGGGGTCGCGGGGGGTGCGGGGGCCTTCCTTGTCCCAAAACACCACGGCGAATTCGTCGCCGCCGATGCGGCAGACGCGGTCGTGCTCGCGCGTGCAGTTGCGCATGAGCGCCGCCGTCTGCCGGAGAATTTCGTCGCCGACGCCGTGGCCGAACTGGTCGTTGTATTTCTTGAAATCGTCGATGTCGAACAGCAACAGCGTGACCGGAAAATGGTCTTTCCGCGCGCGCTCGATAATGCCGGCGAGGAAGTGGCGGAAGTAGCGGGCGTTATACAGGCCGGTGAGTTCGTCCGTGATCGCGAGCTTTTGCAGGCCGTTGTGGCGGTCTTGGAGCGTGGCAAGCTTGCCGAAAAGGCTCGCGAGGTGGGGGAGCGCGCCGCGCGAGGCGCCGGCTGCGGGGACGTCGTCGGGGATGATGAGGTGAACGAAGCCGACTTCGCGCTGGTTGGCGTAAACCGGGTGAGACAGGAGCGACGCGCCGGGGGCGACCTCGACCGGAGGCCCGCCGGCAGGTTGATACAACACGCGGACGTTGTCGGGGAACTGCGTGCTCAGCCGCTTCAGGGCGGCGGGGATCGTGTCCTGTGGCGCGTTGACCAGCGCGTCGAGCATTATTTCCGACAGCGATACCGAACCCAGCCAAGCTTCTGAACCGAGCGGCGGCGCGGCCTCGGCGGGCTCGACAAGAATGGGCATCGGCGTGTCGCGGCGGACGGGCGGGGTGAGGAAAATCTGCCCGATTTCCCCGCTGCTGGCGGGGGTGATGAGGTAATCGTCGGCGCCGAACTCGAGCATCTTCCGACTGAGGAGTTCGAGCGTGGGATGGCCAAATAGGACAACCCGCCCGTCGCCGGCTAATTCGCGGAGTTGCCGTACCGCGGCTTCGGGCCGCCGCTCGATCGGCTCTGCTGCGGCGACGACAGCGGTGTAACTGTTGGCCACCAATTCGGCGACGCCGTCAAAAAACGACGGTACGCTTGTGACCTGCGCCCCCGGCAACGCTTCCGTGAGCGCAGCCTGGACCTGGCGATACGGATCGCCGATCAACAGCACGCGTTCTTGGGCAAAACGAACCATGGGGGTTAGTGGTCAGTAGTCAGTAGTCAGTAG
>JBKJRK010000495.1:0-8012 GCA_046593135.1 Tepidisphaeraceae bacterium
GCTTCGCGTCGTCGGCAGCGCCTGCAACGACGGCGGGACAAACTTTTCCGGCCCGGCGACCGGGCCGGTGTCGAGCAGCGCCGCCACCGGGCTCGGCGGCGGCTTCTCGACGCCGGGATCGTCCGTACCCGGCGCGACGTATTTCGTGCCGCAGGCCAGACAGACGACCGACAGTCCCGCGTCGCTCTCCGGGAGCCGCATCGACTTCCCGCATGCCGAGCATCGGACTTTGTATGCCATGGTTTTCGCAAGCCTCCGCCTTGGAGGAATTCCGCCCGCGTGCACCCGTCGCGCGCCGGCGTCAGCCGGTGTTATAAACGCCGGGGGCGACGGGTCACAACGGCAAAGAAGACGGAGTCGGCGGCGCCCTTGTCCATCTTTTAGGGCTGGTGAGCGATGCCACGCTCACGACGCATCGTCAAATGCGGTCCATGCATCGTAGATTCCTTGGGGATGGGCCCGTCCGTGCCTTGGGCCGCGTTACGTCCACCGATTTTCCGGTAGCTATTACAGCTGCTTTACGCGGCCGATTCATTGGCGACTTTGCGGGGCACGAGGGTTTCGGCGTTTTCAAAGGTAGGGTTGTAGCCGTCGACACGCCGGATGAGGTCGATCAATGCGTTCACCTCCGCTTCGACGCTCGCCAAGTCGGCGGGCGACTTGATGGCGTCTTCGGCGCGGGCGGCGTGGGCGGTGAGGGCGGCGAAGCCGTAGCCGTGGCCGGCGCCTTTGAGTTGGTGGACGGCTTGCTTCAAGCCGGCAAGGTCGCCGGCGCGGGCGAGGCGTGTCAGCTTGCTGACGCGATCGGGCAGGCGTGCGACGAAACGTTCGAGCAGCCGGGCATATTTAGGATCCGTCGCGAACGCGCTGGGCAAAATGCCCCCACGACGACCGGCCGGAATCGATTCCTGGGCGATAGCTACGATCGGCGTTTGATCATCTGCGATGCCGCGATTCCCGGCGTCGTCGATGATCACGAGGAAACGGCTGGCCATCTCCAGGAGCGTCTGCCGCTCGACCGGCTTAGCCAGGTATTCCGTGCAACCCGCGTCCAGGCATTTACGGCGGTCTTCGGCCATCGCGTTGGCGGTCAGTGCGACGATGGGCGTCGCCAACCCCGCCGCCCGCAACTCGGTGGCCGCGCCGTAGCCGTCGAGCTCGGGCATCTGCATGTCCATCAGGATGAGGTCAAAATGGCGGGCTTTGGCGAGATTCACCGCCACGCGCCCGTTGGGTGCGATGGTGACGTCGGCCCCGGCGGCGCGCAGATGCCCGCCGAGCAGTTCCTGGTTGTCTTCGCCGTCTTCGGCCAGCAGGATGGACCCGCGGAGCGATCCGTCGGCAATGTTGACGACAGCCTCGTGCGCCGCCGGGTCGGTCGCGTCCAGGCGGCTGATGAGAACCGCGCCGTCGCGCGGGCAGCACATTTTCCTTTACCGTCAACGGCGGCCCGCGCGACGGCGCGGTTCTCATCAGCCGCCGTTGACAGTAAAGGAAAATGTGCTGCCCCGCCCGGGCAGGCTTTCGACTTCGATGTCGCCGCCGAGGAGCTTCGCCAGTCGCTTGCTGATGGTCAGTCCCAGTCCGGTGCCGCCGTACTGGCGCGTGGTGGAGTCGTCGGCCTGCGTGAAAGGCTGGAACAGCTTGCGGATTTGCGCGTCGGTCATCCCCAGGCCGGTGTCCGTCACATGAAACGTGATGGAGTGACTGAAATACTGAATCTGCCGGCTCACCGTGACGCGAATCGATCCGGACTGCGTGAACTTGATCGCGTTGCCGATCAGGTTCAGCAGCACCTGTTTCACGCGCAGCGGGTCGCTTTGAATCTGCCGCGGAATTTCGCCGTCAAGGTCAACGCTCAGCGTCAGCCCTTTGGCCGCCGCGCGCGGCTGGAGCAGCGCCAGCACGTCGTCGATCAAGCGGGGCAGATCACACGGAATGTTCTCCACAGACATCCTGCACGCCTCAATCTTTGAGATGTCGAGCACGTCGTTGATGATCGCGAGCAGGTGCTCGCTGTTACGGCGGACGGTCGTCACGCACTTCTCGCGATCCGCCCGCGTCTGCCGCGGGTCGAGCAGCATTTCGGCGTAGCCGAGGATCGCGGTCATGGGCGTGCGGATTTCGTGGCTCATGTTGGCCAGGAAATTGCTCTTGGCGGTGTTGGCCCGCTCGGCGTCGTCGCGCGCCTTCTGCATGGCTTCTTCGGCGGAGCGGCGCTGGGTGACGTCTTCGTGTGCGACGACGACGCGCGCCCGGCCGCCGCCGTCCGGAAAGCGCGTGACGCGGCAGACGAACCACCGCTGCTGCCCGCCGGCTGGAACCGGGTACTCCTGCGCGAACGCGGGGATCGTGCCGCGCACGACCGCGCGAATCCCACCCGCGCACGCCGCCGCCTCGGGAAACCCGCGCCCCCCGGCCTCATCGCAAACGGCCAGATAATTGTCGCCCACCTGCGCCGGCCGGAACGTGCCGGCGCCTTTTGCGGGCGAAGCGGCGGCGAACTCGCGCCAGGCGGCGTTGGTGTCGAGGATGACGCCGTGGTCGTCGAGGATGGCGACGTGCGCCGGTAGCGCGTCGAGCGTCGAGCGGGCAAACTGCTCCTCATTCCGTGCCCGCGCGCCGACCCCCTTGCCGAGAATGCAATGCCGGCTCACGCGATACGCCAACGCCAGCGCCGCCAAGTCGATCGCGGCCAGTGCGATGATCGACCTCAGGGCTTCATCCCGCCCGTCGAACAACGCCCGCGCCGACGCCGTCGCGCCCCTAATCGTAAAGACCGACGGCCACCCGGCGCGCACCGCCCAATAAAACGCCGTCAGTTGTACGGTCGCCAGAACGGCAAACGTCAGCCGGAAGGCCAGCGTGATGCGCCGATTGTTCTCACTTTTGGCCATGAGCTGAAATGACCCCTTCCCGCAGCGGCCGGCAAAAAGAGCGGGCCACAGAGGTCTCGAAGGGCGTCCTACAGTCCATCGGCAAATACCTGACCGTTCCCAAGGCCGGGATAGAGTTTGGGATTTCTCGGACGATAAACGGGTGCGACAAGACGCGGTAAACGCAACTCGCGCGGGCCAATAGATCAAATGTCGGAGGCCGTGCGAGGCTATTAAGGAAACGCTACCCTTTGGTCAGCTTCCTGTACTTAATCCGATGCGGCTGGTCCGCCTCCATGCCGAGGCGGGCTTTTTTGTCGGCTTCGTAGCTGCTGAAGTTGCCGTCGTGCCAGACGACGGTGCTGTCGCCTTCGAAGGCGAGGATGTGGGTGGCGACGCGGTCGAGGAACCAGCGGTCGTGGCTGATGACCACGGCGCAGCCGGCGAAGTTTTCGATGGCTTCTTCGAGGGCGCGCATGGTGTTGACGTCGATGTCGTTGGTCGGCTCGTCGAGCAGCAGGACGTTGGCGCCTTCCCTCAACATCATGGCGAGGTGGACGCGGTTGCGCTGCCCGCCGGAGAGGGTGTCGAGCGTTTTCTGCTGGTCGGTGCCGGTGAAGCCGAAGCGGGCGACGTACGCCCGGCTGTTGGTTTCGACGTTGCCGAGCTTGATCTTCTCGGCGCCGTCGCTGATGGCTTGCCAGATGCTGTCACTGTCCTTCAGGTCGGCGCGCGACTGCTCCATGTAGGCCAGCTTGACGCTGTCGCCGACCTTGAACGTGCCGGCGTCCGGCTTCTCCTGGCCGGTGATGAGGCGGAACAGCGTGGTCTTGCCGGCCCCGTTGGGGCCGATGATCCCGACGATTCCGCCCGGCGGCAGCGAGAACGATACGTTCTCGAACAGCAAGCGGTCGCCGTAGCTCTTGCTCACGCCCTCGGCTTCGATCACGAGTTCGCCGAGCCGGGGGCCGGGCGGGATGAAAATTTCGATCGACTGTTCTTTCTCGCGCTGGTTTTCGGAAAGCATTTGCTCGTACCGCGCGAGGCGTGCCTTGCTCTTCGCCTGCCGGGCGCGGGGCGAGGCGCGGACCCATTCGAGCTCGTGCGCTAAGGCCTTCTGGCGGGCCGTTTCCCGGCCCTCTTCGACGCGGAGCCGGTCTTTTTTCTGTTCGAGCCACGAGGAGTAGTTGCCTTTCCACGGGATCCCCTGGCCGCGGTCGAGCTCGAGAATCCAGCCGGCCACGTTGTCGAGGAAATAGCGGTCGTGCGTGACGGCGATGATGGTTCCTTCGTAACGCTTGAGGTGCTGTTCGAGCCACTGCACGCTCTCGGCGTCGAGGTGGTTGGTCGGCTCGTCGAGCAACAGGATGTCGGGCTTCTGAAGCAGCAGGCGGCACATCGCCACCCGGCGTTTTTCGCCGCCGGAAAGGGTTTTGATGACGGCGTCGCCGGGCGGCGTGCGCAGGGCGTCCATCGCCATCTCAAGCTGCTGGTCGAGGTCCCAAGCGTTCTTGTGCTCGATCTTGTCTTGGAGATCGCCCTGCTTTTCGAGCAACTTCTCCATCTCGTCCGGATCGAGGTCCGCGTCGCCGAGCTTTTCGCTGATAGTGTTAAAATCGTTCAGCAGCTTGACCGTCTCGGCCGCCCCTTCTTCGACGATCTGGCGGACGGTTTTGCTTTCGTCGAGCTTCGGCTCCTGCTCTAAAATTCCGACGGTGTACCCCGCCGACTTGCTGATCTGCCCTTCGTACTTTGTATCGATGCCGGCGAGGATTCGCAGCAGCGAGCTCTTGCCCGAGCCGTTTAGGCCCAGCACGCCGATCTTGGCGCCGTAAAAGTAGGAAAGGTAAATCTCCTTGAGCACGACTTTTTTCTCGTAGCTCTTGGACACGCCGGTCATGGAATAGATGACTTTGTTGGGTTCGTTGCTCATGTGCGGATCGTCGCTTCGGTGAAGTCAAACATTTTAGAGCGCCGTGCATTGTCTCGTAGCTGCGACGCCCGCGTCGCCTCGCGTGCCAGCGGTACTAACTGCAAGAAGCGACGCGGGCGTCGCAGCTACGTAAAACCTATTGCTGGTTTGATGCAAACCGCGATGGTGTGCGAACGATACGCGCGTGCCAACGAAAAAGCACCGGCCCCTCCAGCCGGTGCTCTCTCAATTTTCTATTTCTGGCCGGTTACGTGCGATCAGACGTTGCGCGTGACCATCGGACGGATGCGGGTTTCGGAAAACTGCGGCTGCTCGCCGAAGAACTCGACGCTGCCTTCGAACAAGCCGTTGCCCAGCTCACGCGACCGGCGGACGCGGCATTCGATCCGCTGCGTTTCGCCTTCGCCGTCCGGCGCCGGCAGGTGCAATACCGCCCGGCTGCCCGCCGGCAGGTTGCCGGAGGAAAGGAAGCCGGTGCCTTGCGGATCGGCGTCGCGGGTAACGACCCGAACGTCGTCCGGGCCGGAGGCGACGGGTTCGAGCGTGGCTACGACCTGGTACTTCAGGCGCGGCGCCTGCCGCCGTTCGACGAGCGGCGCGGGAAACGCGGCGTTCAACGCCGTCACGTCGTCGACCCCGGCGGCGTCTTTTGTGTTCTGCGGCTCTGGAGTCGGGTCATTCTTCAATGACATACGCACGTCCTCTGGTACTTGGAGTTTTTGGTTTCCTTTCTTAATGTCGGTCCGATCGAGGCGGCGGTTAAGAAGCCGTCGAGGAGGAATGGTTGGTCTCGCGTGGCAACGTAAGCCTCGCGCGAGTTCAGGGCCGCTGAAGCGGCCCTGCCGTCTGAAAAATTGAGGCCTGACGCGCACGGATTGATCCCGATTCGTATAAGGCCGGCAAACGCCTAATGGATTGACCGGCCCTTGGCCTGCGTGGCGGGCCGGGGAAATTGGTGGGGGCAACGGCGGAGTTTTGGGACCTCGACGATGACACGATGCTCGGTGCCGGGCAATTCGACGGGGTGAACGACGGGGCTGCCCCCGTTGAGCAGCTTAATCGCGACGCCCGCCGCGGGGACTTCCTCGGCGGCCCGGGCGCCTTTCATCGCGAGCATCTTGCCGTCTTTCTTCAGCAGCGGCAGGCACCACTCGGCCAGCCAATCGAGCGTGGCTACGGCCCGTGCGGTGGCGACGTCGAACGTCTCGCGCAGTTCAGATTGCCCGACGTCTTCCGCCCGCAACTCCGAGACTGTCACGTTCGTCAGCTTCAGTTCCGCCGCCGCGTCCTTTAGAAAGACGGCCTTCTTCTTTGTCGATTCGACGAGCAGGACTTTCGCATCGGGCCGGGCGATCGCCAGCGGAATACCCGGCACGCCCCCGCCGCTGCCGATGTCAACAACTCGAATCGCGCCGGCGGGCAGAAACGGCAACAGGGTCAGCGCGTCGCCGACGTGCTGTACTTCCGCGGCCGCGCGGTCGGTGATGCGCGTGAGATTCATCCGCTCGTTGGCGGCGAACAGCAGATCGAGATAACGGGAAAGCTGAGCATGCTGGTGTTCAGTCAGCGTGACGTTGGCGCGGGCGGCGATTTCGGTCCAGAGAGGGTTCACTACCGCTTGCCCGGCTTCTTGGCCGAGACGCGCACGGGCTCTAGGGTCACCACGTGCTTCATTGCGAGGATTCGCATGTGATCATCCCTGTCGAAAATGACGACCTCCGTGTTGCCGGGACTCACAATTGCGAAGTCCGGATGCTCCACAGTAAACGTGTCGCCGTCCGTTGTTTTGACAAGAAACGGTTTAAACGGCTGGAGGCGGAGCATCTCGCGAAACTTGGTTGCCCGCATAAAGTTTCTCCTTACTACTCGCCCGGAATATAGCTGATCACGCCGTCAAACGGCGAACTGGCCGTCGCGTAACGCTTTTTCGGGATGCGCCCGGCTTGGTAACCCAACCGGCCCGCTTCCAGCGCGTGCTTCATGGCGGCGGCCATTGTCACGGGGTGTTTGGCGTGGGCGATGGCGGTGTTGAGGAGAACGCCGTCGGCGCCGAGTTCCATGGCGACGGCGACGTCGCTCGCGGCTCCGACGCCGGCGTCGACGATCACGGGATAGGTCGGGTCGTTTTCTTTGAGAAGTTCCAGGCAGAGGGAAATGTTGAGCGGGTTGAGCACGCCCTGGCCGCTGCCGATCGGGCTGCCCGCCGGCATCACGCTTGCCGCCCCGGCTTCCTTGGTCCGCACGGCCGTCCGCGGGTCGTCGCTGCTGTAGGCGAGCACGGTGAACCCTTCCTTCACCAGCTCGCGCGTCGCTTCGATCGTGCCGACGGGGTCGGGGAGGAGCGTCTTCTTGTCCCCTAATACTTCCAACTTCACCCATCCCGCCCCGCGGTTCCCATTCTTCTCCAGCAAATCGCGCCCGAGCAACGCCACGCGAATCGCGTCCTCCGCGCTGAAGCACCCGGCGGTGTTCGGCAGAATCACGTACTTGCCCAGATCGAGATAATCGAGCAGCGACCGCCCTTCTTTATCGACAAGTCTTTCCCGCCGCACGGCGACGGTTACGACCTGACAGCCGCTGGCGTCGAGGGCATTCTGCATCAACTCGTACGACTGGTATTTGCCGGTGCCGACGAACAGGCGGTTGGTGATTTCGAAGGAGCCGATGCGGAAGAGGTCCATAGCGATATTGTAGCTATAAACCGACTTAGATAAATCGCGGTTATTGCAGAGATCGTCGCCATCGGACGTGCATGAGAATGGGCAAAGCGATAATCGCTAATACTCCGCCGATGTAAGCGCCGACGATTGACCCGCCGACCCATCCCCAACCCATCAGGCTGTTAAGACTCGCGGGGACGAGCGGAACCGCCATTCGAAAGCTCGGAGGGTCAATCGTAGCCCAACCCATCCCGACGATGCCGCCGAGCGCCCAACAGATGTATACGCCGGCCATTCCGAACGCGAGCTGTGTAAATACGTGTGCTAATCGCAGCCGAGTCCCGGTCGATGCCGCATGACTGACCGTCACGACAATCATGAAGACGATGCCGAAGAACGACGACTCGAATAGCCCCTGAAGCACGACATCGCCGATGTTCATTGTCCCATACATCCAACCGACGATGGTTTGAAAGTAGACGAGACTGACGCAACCATTAACAAAGTTTGTGGTCGCGCCGATCAGTAGCGCAGAAAGTAGAC
>JBKJRK010000427.1:0-5159 GCA_046593135.1 Tepidisphaeraceae bacterium
CCACGTCGGGAAGACCTGGTCGACCGAGAGCTGCACGTTCTCGAACACGCTCAGCCACGGCAGCAGCGAGTAGTTCTGGAAAACCACCGCGCGGTCCGGGCCGGGGCCGGTGACGGCGTTGCCGTTGAGCAGCACTTCGCCGCGGTCGGGCTTCACCAGGCCGGCGATCATCGAGATCAGCGTCGTCTTGCCCGCGCCGGAGTAGCCGACGATCGCGACGAACTCGCCTTGCTCGACGGTCAGGTTGATGTCCTCCAGAACCTCGGCCCGTTGGCCGGCGGTTCCGTAACCTTTGGAGACGTTCTTCAACTCAAGAAACGGCATGGGGCACGCTCCTTTCGGCCGGGGACGGGGTCGGGCGGAGGCTGCCGATCCACCGCACGGCGGCGGCGGGGGCGCCGAGAATGGAGGTCAGGTTGGCTTCAACGACGCTCATCAGCCGGTCGAGCACGAATCCGACCAAACCGATCACCAGAATGCACAGGATGATGTGGCTGTAGATCAGCGAGTTGTATTCCTGCCACAGGAACCCGCCGACGCCCGGCCGACCCGTCAGCATCTCGGCGGCGACGATCACCAGCCACGCAATGCCGAGGCTCAGGCGGAAGCCGGTGAACATGTACGGCAGCGCAGCGGGGAGCAGAATTTTGAACAGCGTCTTGGCCGGCGAAAGCCGCAGCACCTTTGCAACGTTGAGGTAATCCTGCGGCACCGCCCGCACGCCGACGGCGGTGTTCAGCACGGTCGGCCACATCGCGCAGATGGCGATGGTGAATAGCGCGGCAAACTCGGAAATATTGCTCCCGGTCTGGGCAAAAATCACCAACCCCAGCGGCAGCCACGCCAGCGGCGATACAGGCCGCAGGACCTGGAAGACCGGGTCGAACATCTTCGTGAACAGCTTCGACGCGCCGAGGCAGAACCCCAAGGGCGTGCCGATCAGCAGGGCGATCGCGTAGCCCTTCGCCACCAGTACCAGTGACAGCCAGGTGAACCGGCCGATGCCCTGGTCCAGTTCGCCGCGGTAGGCGAAAGGCTCCATGATGTAGAGTTTGCTCTCCTCCCACGCCTTGGCCGGTGAGGGCAGTTCCCTCGCCACCGAAGAGCTGGCGATCGCCCACAACGCCAGCAACACCCCGGCGCCGACGAACGGCAGCAGGATCGAGTCGAGTCTGGATCGAATGAATTTCATAACAGGTCCGCTTCGTATGCCTTGGGGTCAACCTCGCGCCCTTACGACTTCATGCTGTGAACGGCGAACGACGCCACATATTCGTCCGGTTTGGCCGGGTCGAAGGTGACGCCGTCGAACAACGTTTCCGGGTCGTTGTTCATTCCGCCGTGCGCGTAGCCCAGCTCCTTCATGGCTTCTTCGTAAAGGTCCGTCCGCATGACCTGCTTGGAAATGCCGGCGTAGTCGGGGGTGCCGTCGACCATGCCCCAGCGCTTAAACTGCGTCAGCCACCACACGGCGTACTTCGGCTGCGGGTAGTTGCAGTTCCGCTGGCTGAAAATCATGTAGTTGGGGTCTTCCTTCACGCGCCCGTCGCCGTAGTCGTAATGGCCTTGCAGGCGGCCGAGGATGATTTCCGGCGGGCAGTTGATGTAAGTGGCCTTGGAGACGATCTGGCACTGTTCCGGGCGATTGCTCAGATCATCGAGCCAGACGCTCGCTTCGTGCAGTGCCTTCAGCACCGCCTTGACCGTCTTCGGGTTCTTGTCCGCAAACTCGGCGGTGAAGGCGCAGGCTTTTTCGGGGTGATCTTTCCAAATTTCCTGTGTCGTAATTCCGGTGAAACCGATGCCGTCGGACACCACGCGTGCGTTCCACGGCTCGCCGACGCAGAACCCGTCCATTTTTCCGACCTTCATGTTGGCCACCATCTGCGCCGGCGGCACGACGATCAGGGCGACGTCCTTGTCGGGGTTGATCCCGCCGGCCGCAAGGAAATAGCGTGTCCACATCGCGTGGGTTCCGGGCGGAAAAGTCATGGCGAAAGTCATCAGCTTGCCCGCCGCCTTGGCCTCGTCGACGAGCGGCTTCAGGGCCTTGGGGTCCGCCCCGACCTTCCCTTTCAGTTCTGTTTTCAGCGAGATGCACTGGCCGTTCCGGTTCAGCAGCCAGGGGATGACCATGGGTTTTTTCGGCGACCCCAGCAGCCCCATAGTCGAGGCGATCGGCATGCCCAGCAGCATGTGAGTCGCCTGGATGTCGCCATTCGTGAGCGAATCGCGAATGGCCGCCCAGTTGGCGCCCTTCGTCACTTTGGAATTGATGCCGTACTTTTTGAACAAGCCTTTTTCGTGGGCGATGACGATCGGCGAGCAGTCCGTCAAGGCGATCATGCCGAAGTTGATGTCGCTCACTTCGGGCCCGTCGCCCGCGCGGGTGGTTGCGGCCGCGCCGGTTGTCGTCGTAGGCGAATTGCCGTCGCACCCGAACTGCGAGCTCGCCGCGAGCGTTGCGAGTGCGGAGGCGCCGGCGGCCTTCATGACCGACCGGCGGGAGGCGCCGGGGCTGGCGAGGGGCGACGAGGACTCGGAAGTAGACCGCCGGGCGGTCGTCACGGGCGTGCTAGGCTTGCCAGGTTTCATCGGAACACTCGGTCCTTTCAAAGTGCCGTCGGTTGTTTCGTCATCACGTCGTTCTGGGGCGCCGGTCACGCGAACGGATGGCCGCGCGACCGTTTTCATAGTGCCGTGCCGGCCTCTGCCAGTTCGGAGCGGCCGCCCGACCGTTGCCGCAGCGGGTCGAACACCGTCCGCCCCGCCAGCCGCATCGGCGGAAAGTCGTCGTTGGGGCACGCGATCCCCAAACTTTCGGCGGCACGCCGGTAGATCTCCGGGCTCACCGCCGCGCGGGCCGCGGCCAGGACGTCCGTCGCGGGGTCCGGCGGCAAATGGCCCCAGCGAATCATCTCGGTCATCACCCACGCCGCGTGCGTCGCGCTGGGAAATGTCGCGGCCGGGTCGTGGCTCGGGGCCAATCGCAATCCGACCGAACGCCCCAGGCTCTGGGCGATCAGCGCGGCAGGCGTGTCGAGGTAGCCCGGACGGCTGAGCACTTCCGCGACGCGCCCCGCGTTTAGCGGATCGTGGCAAAACGCGCACGCCCGCAGAATCGCCCGCACCAGCGCCACCGCCGCCTGCGGGTTCCGCGCGACCCAGTGACGGTTCACCGCCAATACCTTTTCAGGATGCCCGGGCAGCAGGCTCGTCGTCGACGCGACGACCCTGCCCGCCCCGCGCGCCTCGGCCAGCGTGCCCCAAGGCTCGCCGACGCAGAACCCGTCCACCGTCCCGGCCGACATCTGTCCCGCCATCTGAGACGGCGGCAGCACGGCGAGGCGGACGTCGCGATCCGGGTCGATCCCGCCACCCGCCAGCCACGCCCGCAGCAGGTAATGGTGCGTCGAGCACGAGAACACGTGTGCCAACGACGGCACGGCAGCGTCACGCGGACGATTCGCGGCCCACTCGGCCAGCCCCGCGCAGCTATTCACGCCGGCGTCCGTCAGCCGCCGGCTGAGGGTGATCGCGTTTCCCCCCGTGCTCAGGGACATCACCGCCAGCACCGGTTCGGGAAAGCGGTCGCGCCCCAACACGCTCGCGGCCGGCATGCCGACCAAGGCTTGGCTGGCGTGAAGCTGTCCGTATACGAGCTTGTCGCGCACGTTCCCCCAACCGATCTGCCGGTGCAGGGCGACCTGCAAACTTTCGTCGGCGAAATACCCGAGTTCGACCGCCAGGATCAGCGGGGCCGCGTCGAGCAGGGGAACAAACCCCAAGTGCACGTCGGCCGGGTGAGGAACGGAAACTGAAATGCCGCGGGGCAAAACAAACCTGCCCAATACCCTCCGGATGACTCGATTCGGAACGAAAACTTCAGGAGAATGCCGAACCCGCATGAGCGCTTCGGCCATTCCTTTTCCGTCCCGGTGCCAGTGCCTGCCAAAACCCTCTGCCTCGAACTCCTCCGTCCGCCGCACCGACGCGAGGAATTTAGCGGATGCAATTGCATGAATCCAACTCATTCTTCAGATATGATACATCGATACGGCTCATGGAGAACGCATGCTGGATACGCACCAACTGGCAGTTTTCATCGCGGTTGCTGAAAAACTAAGCTTCACCCGGGCGGCCGAGGGGTTGTTCCTGACGCAGTCGGCGGTGAGCCACCAGATCGCCAACTTGGAGCGGGCGATGGGGTGTGAGCTGCTCACGCGGCAAGGGCGGGCGGTCGCGCTCACACCGGCCGGTCGGGAGCTGGCTCACCACGCACGCAGGATCCTGACCGCGCTCAGCGAAACCGAGGCCGCCGTTCGCCAAGCCGCCCGCCCCGGACAGGGTCGGCTGCGCATCGGGGCAAGCACGACGGCTTGCCAGTTCATTATCCCCGAGGCGCTGCGCGAGTTCCGCGAGTGTTTTCCCGACTACTCACTCGCCGTCGTGCCCGGCGACTCGCCGGCGATGGTCGAACACCTCCTCGCCGAGCAGGTCGATCTTGCCTTGCTGATTAAGCCCGAGCGGCAGCGGAACCTCGCCTTCTACGAGCTGTTCGACGACGAGTTGCAGTTCCTCGTCAGCCCGCTCCACCCGTGGGCGAAGGCCGGTCGCGTGGACCGCCAACGGCTCGGGACCGAGCCGATGGTGCTTTACGGGCGCGGCAGCGCGACGTACCGGCTGGTTGAACGCTACATGGCCCGGATGGGCATTCCGCTCCGAGACGCCATTGAATTGCCCGACATCGGCGCGATCAAGGAACTGGTCAAGCTCGGCCTCGGGGTGAGTGTGACGGCCGAGTGGGTCGCACGCCCGGAGGTCGCGCAGAAGAGTTTGAGCCTCCTGCCGATGCCCGCCGGGAAGCTACGCCGCAAGTGGTGCGTCGCCACCTTGGCCGGCCGAAAATTATCCGTCGCCGAGCAAACTTTCCTGGGCCTTTGTCAAAACGTGGCGGGGCAGTTGACGCAAAAGCGGTAAACGATTGCACGAATTGACTGCTGCCGACATGCGTCGATAGGAAATTTTTATGTTATCGCTTGCCGTTTAGACGCAGTTCAGCGGACATTTGTCGCCGCGCCGGGCTTGGTCTATACTCCCACGCCATTCACCGGGGCCGTAGCTCAATTGGGAGAGCACCGCGTTTGCAACGCGGGGGT
>JBKJRK010000476.1:0-6096 GCA_046593135.1 Tepidisphaeraceae bacterium
TTTGTCAGGAGCTTTGAACTGATCCAGCGGATTTCATATCTATTTAGGAGAACGAATGAACGAGGTTTCGAACCAGACGCGCCGCGACTTCCTTAAGAGTTCCGCCGGCCTCGTGGCGGCCGGGGCCGTCGGCGCGACGTTGTTTTCTCCCGGCGGCGCCTACGCGGCGGGCGGCGACACGATCAAGATCGCGTTGATCGGCTGCGGCGGGCGCGGCACGGGCGCGGCGGCTCAGGCGCTGGCCACCTCCGGCCCGGTGAAGCTGATCGCGGTCGCGGACGCCTTCGAAGACAACGCCGTGAACGCGCTGGCCAACCTGAAGGGCGCGGCCGGGGAAGCGAAGGTCGACGTCCCCGCCGACCGCGTCTTCCACGGTTTTGACGCGTACCAGAAGGCGATCGACGCAGGCCCCGACGTCGTCATCCTCGCCACGCCGCCGGGCTTTCGCCCCCAGCACTTCGAGGCGGCGGTGAAGGCCGGCAAACACGTGTTCATGGAAAAGCCCGTCGCCGTCGACGCGCCCGGCGTGCGCAAAGTGCTCGAAGCCGCCAAGCTCGCCAAGCAGAAGAACCTCAAGGTCGGCGTCGGGCTGCAGCGCCACCACGACCCGAAGTACGTCGAAATTATCAAGCGGATCCAGGACGGTGCCATCGGCGACCTGTCGCTGCTCCGCGTCTACTGGTGTGACGGCGGCGTGTGGATTCGCGGCCGTCAGCCCGGGCAGACCGAAATGGAGTACCAGATGCGCAACTGGTACTACTTCAACTGGCTCTGCGGCGACCACATCAACGAACAGCACATTCACAACCTTGACGTCGCCAACTGGGTGAAGAACGCTTTGCCCGTGCACGCCCAGGGCCAGGGCGGCCGGCAAGTGATGACCGGCATCGACCACGGCGAAATCTTCGACCACCATTTCGTCGAATTCACTTACGCCGACGGCACCAAGATGCTCAGCCAGTGCCGCCACCAGCCCGGCTGCTGGGCAAGCGTGTCCGAGCACGCACACGGCCCCAAGGGTTATGCGGAACTCAACGCCGGAAAAATCGACGGCGGCAACAGTTGGAAGTACAGCGGGCCGAACGTCGACCCCTACCAGGTCGAGCACGACGTGCTGTTCGACGCCATCCGGAACAACAAAGACCACAACGAAGCCGAGTACGGCGCGACCAGCACCATGACCGCGATCATGGGGCGAATGGCGACCTACTCCGGCCAGGAAATCTTCTGGGACAAGGCCGCCGCCCAGAAGGCAGGCAGGGACCCGTCGAAGGTTTTGCTCGCGCTCGATTCGACGACCGCGCTCGTGCCGGAGCGCTACGCCTGGGACGCCAAGCCCCCCACCACCCCCGACGCCAACGGCCGGTACCCGATCCCCACGCCGGGCGTGACGAAGTTCGCCTGACCGGAAGAAAGAATTCACCGAATGCACCCGCAAACCGTATAAGGAAAGAACCATGATCCGTATGAATCGAAACGTTTGTCTGATCGTGCTCGCCGCCCTGTTCGCCGCCGCTCCCGCGGGCGTTCGCGTTGCCTCGGCGGCGGAAGACACCGAGCTTGCCAAGCAGATGGAGGTCATGCAGGAGAACCTCAAAAAGCTCCGCAAGACCGTCAAAAATGCCGCGGACGACGCCGCGTCACTCGAAGCGCTGAACAACGCCCAGGCGGCGGCCGTCGCCTCCAAGGCGCTCGTTCCCGCCAAGGCCGCCCAAGTCCCCGAGGCCGACCGCGCCAAGTTTGTAGCCGGGTACCGCAAGGAAATGATCGCGCTGATGGAGCATCTGGGCAAAATCGAAGTCGCCCTGCTCGACAACGACAACGCGAAAGCCGAGGAACTCTACAAAGGCCTCAAGGGCATCGAAGACGCGGGTCACGAGAAGTACTCGGAGTAATCCGCTCTCTTCTTCGTTGCGATCTTTGCGTCGCGCCGCGAGAAGTATTCAAACACGAAGATACGAAGCGGTGCATGGATTTCGTGCACCGCTTCTTTAATGGCTTCCTTCTTTGAAGGCGAAGACTTTCTTGGTTTTAATAGAGACGCTTTTGTAACGTGACCACTTCACAGCTTCGTGCTGATCGCCTATCGGTCGCAACATGGATCGCATGACATCGCAATGCTTTCATCGACTCGCCACCCTGTCCCTCTTGCTGGTTGCGGGCGGTTGCGGCTCATCGATACCGCCGGGGTCCAAGGACGCGGAGAAAAACCCGCCCGCGATTCGGTTTCAGTTTACGCACCCGGCCCTGGGCACGCGGTTCCGCGTCGTCATCTATTGCGAGGACGGTCAGTCCGTAGCGCTGGCGGAGCAAACGGTTATCCGGCAACTGGCGGAGTTGGAGGAAGTCTTTGACCCCGACCGGCCGAGCAGCGAGGTCTCTCGAATTTATGCCAACGCGGGCATCGGCGCGGTGCGCGTTTCCGACGGCCTGTACAGATTGTTAAAGCAAGCCGACAGGCTCGCCAAAAACACCGGCGGCGCCTTCGACATTACCGCCGGGTCGGCGGCCGAGTTGTGGCGCCGGTGTGCCGGCGAGAAACGGCTCCCGTCTGCCGACGAAGTTGAGAAGGTCCGGGCGGTGGTCGGTTCGGAGAAGCTGCAACTGAACGCCATCGCCCGTACCGTCGGGCTGGCCGAAGCGAACATGCGTTTCGACTTTAGCGGCGTCCTATCCGGGTACGCCTGCGACCGCGTGCTCACGGCGCTGGCGCAGGCGGGGCTGGCGAGCGCGCTGGTCGAATCCGACGGTTGCATCGCCGTGGGCGATCCCCCGCCGCGCTGTGAGCATTGGTGGGTGGAAATGGTCGACGCGCCGCCGAAGTCCGAGCATCGTCTGGTTCAAATCAGGCGGCGATCGATCGCCACTTCGAGCCGGCTTGCCGACGCCGTCGAAATCGACGCCCGGTCGTTTCTGCCGATCGTCAATCCGCTAACGGGCGTCGGGTCAAGGAACGTGGCATCGGTCACCGTCGCCGCCCCCCGCGCCTGGCAAGCCGCCGCCCTTGCCCGCGCCGCCGCCGTGCTTGGATCGGCGGACGGTCGAACCCTGATTCGCGCCCACCCCGGCGTACGCGCGTGGTTCCACAATCCGGCTGGAACCGCCGACTCCGCCGGCGAGAAGCCTGAAGCGATAAACGGTCCCGCGGTAATCGAATTCCCCAACTCGCGCACGGATAAACCGGCAGACGACGCTGAAATGCCGCCCGAGACGCGTCCCGCCGCGACACCCTTTGATCCTCGCGTCATTCGACGGCAAAGCACTGGGCGCTGAGCGCTCGGACAACCCAGGCTGCCGCACGGCCCGCCGCCGTTCACTCCGCCTTTTCAGGGGCCTTCTCCGATTCACCGGCGGGCTTGGCGTCGGTGTCCTTGTCCTTCTTCATTTTCTTTTCCACCGTCCGCTTCTCGGTCGCCGCCGCCACTTCCACCTTTTGCTGGTCGTTCAACAACGCCATGATCGCGTCGTGCTCGCGCTGCTCAATTTCTTTCACCTCGGCGACCGACTTTTTATGAATCTCCACGATCTGCGCCTTCTGCTCCTCCGTCAGCGAGCTGATCCCGCTCCACGGCTTGGTCAACTTGGCGACCTTCGTCTTCTTCGCCGGCTTGTCCGTCGCCTCGGCCTTGGGTTTGTCCGAAGGCTTCTCCTCCGCCCCCGTCGCGCTGACGGACGACAAGCCAATGAGCCCAGCGATCAGCAGCGCCGCCGTCCAGTTCAGTTTTCGCATGAGATGCCCCTGTCCTTTATGAAAAAATGCGCAAAGACTCCTTCGCGTCGGCCACCATTATGACAACGGGCGCGACGCGCCGGCAAGTTCAGCGAAAGTTTACGCCAGCCGGTTTCCGACGGCCGGCTTTGCTTCGTGCTACAATGTTTCCATGACGATCCTTCGAGCACGTTTTGACGGACAGTCATTCTCATTGGCCCCGTATCACTTCCGATGAATCGTGATCTGGAGATCGAAGTACGCGACGCTCACGACCCTTCACCCGGCAGCCCGGCAGTGATTCTTCGAGTTCTTTCCCGGCTGCCCCTGCTGCCGCGCGAAGACGTAGAGGCACTGGAACAGGCAATTGAGGAAGGAAAGCTTCCCGTCCGCGTAAACGGCATCTTCGACGAGTCGCGTTAGAATGCTCTACTTGCTAGATACCAATGCGGTTTCTGATCTTATGACGGATGCGGCAAAAGGCTGGTTCCGTCATGGATGAAAACGATCTTTGGATCGCGGCTTGTGCGTTTTCACTCGGCGCCGTGCTCGTCAGCCGCGACAACGATTTTCGTAATATCCCCGATTTGGTGATCGAAGATTGGACCGTGTAGGCCCGTCAAATCAATTCGCTCAGCTCGTCAACGAGTGATGAGAAATACCCCAGCGCCGTATCCACCGTGTCCGGCTTCTCCATGTTCACGCCGGCGTCCCGCAGCAAATCCAATGGCCACTTGCTGCAGCCGCCCTTGAGGAAGCCGAGATAATCATTCAGCTCGCGCGGGCCGCCGCCGGTGACGCGTTCGCTCAGCGCGATGGCGGCGCTTAGTCCGGTGGCGTACTTGTAGACGTAAAACGCGCGGTAGAAATGAGGAATCCGCAGGCACTCCAGCTCCAGTTCTTGATCGATCACGAAATCGGGGCCGAAGTACAAATCGAGCAGCTTGCGGTATTCCTTCCGCAACGTGTCCACCGTCAGCGGCTCACCCGCCTCCACCAGCGCGTGGATGACCTTCTCAAACTCGGCAAACATCGTCTGGCGAATAATCGTCCCGCGGATGCCGTCGAGCTGGCGGTTGATGAGATATGCGCGCTCCCTGTCGCTGTTTGCCCGCTGCATCAGGTGTTTCGCGAGGAGCTGTTCGTTGAACGTGCTGGCGACTTCCGCGACGAAGATCGTGTAGTTGTAATACTGGAACGGCTGGTGCGCCGCCGAGTACCAACTGTGCATCGAGTGCCCGGCTTCGTGGGCCAGCGTGAACACGTGGTCAAGCACGTCCGGCTGGTAGTTCATCATGATGTACGGCGCGGCGTCGAACGAGCCGGAGCTGAACGCGCCGCTTTGCTTGCCGGCGTTGGGATAGCGGTCGCACCACCGCGCCGAAGTCAGCCCGCGCCGAAGTTCCCGCGTGTACTCCGTGCCCAGCGGGGCGAGCGAGTCCGTCACCGCTTTCACGGCCTGGTCCCACGTGTGACGCTTGTCGAGGTCCGTGAGGATCGGGACGTACGTGTCGTATTGGTGGATCGCCTTGAGCTTCATCGCCCGCCGGCGGACTTCGTAGTAGCGGTACAGGCTCGGAAGGTTCTTATGGACCGAGGCGATCAGGCTGTCGTACACCGACATCGGCACGTTGTCGTGGAACAACGCCGCCTCGACGGCGCTCTTGTACCCCTTGGCGCGGGCGTAATACACGTCGCGCTGGACCGAGCCGTTGAGCGACGCGGCGATCGTGTTCTTGTGGCCGTCGTATTGCGCGTAGTACGCGTGAAACGCTTCCTTCCTGACCGCCCGTGACGGCGAGTGAAGAAACGCCGAAAACGACGAGTGACCCAGCTCGACGCGCTCGCCCTTCTCGTTCTTTACCATCCCCCATTTCATGTCGGCGTCGTTGAGCTGGCGGAAGATCTGGTTGCTCGCCTCGCTCATTTGCCCCTGCATGGCCAGCAGGTGCTCCTCTTTCTTGCCGAGCGTGTGCGGGCGGTATCGGAGAATCCGAGTCATCGCCAGCTTCCATTCCTTCAACGGTTCGGCGTCGAGGAACTTCGCCATCGTTTTGGCAGGAATCGTGAGGATCTCCGGCCGCATCCAACTGGCTGCCTCCGCCGCCTTCGTGGCGACGTGCTGGAAGCGGCCGTTCATGCGTTGGGAGTCGCTGTTACCCTGGTCTTCGGCCGTCTTGAGGTACGCGTACACGCCGAGCCGTTCCCCGGCCCGCTCCACCGCCGACTCGAATCGGAGCGCCGCCGCGAGAGTCCTGGCGTCTTCCCCGAGCTTGCCTTTGAACGTGTCGAAGCCGGGGATCTGCTTCTCCCATTTCTTGAAAGCGGTCTCCCATTCGGCGTCGGATCTAAACAGCGAGCACAGATCCCACTGGTCGGCGGGTTTG
>JBKJRK010000576.1:0-6265 GCA_046593135.1 Tepidisphaeraceae bacterium
ACCGGGAGCCTCCGATACCACGCGTTCGTCATTCGCCGAATGCGTCTAAGCAGTTACCCGGTTTCTCGCCGTCTCTGATACGGATCGTGATTAATTCTCGCGCGAGTTCAGGGCCGCTGAAGCGGCCCTGCCGGCTGGAAAATTGAGACATGACGCGCACGGATTAATCCCGATCCGTATAAATGATGTGCGCGATTACGCGCTCATGCAATACGACGCTGCCCCGTGGGCAGCGGCTAACCAGCGGACGATCGGCGCGAGATCGCGCACCTTCATTTAGAAGTCGTATAAGTCGGTCGCGGCACGACGTTTCCGGCCCGAGCGGTGGGACCGATAAACGGCCAGAATGGGCGAAGGCGAAGTCTGGCGACGCGTTGTGCCGATGGTGCAGCGGCCCGGCGGGTGAAAGTCATCAACGGCGACCCGTCATGCTCACGCCGCGTCGCCCACAACGTACGTCGTGGACCCAACGCGTTTACGAATAACGTAGCGCAAGCCCTGCAATTGCAACCTCCCATGCGGCTTTCAGACCATCGGATCATTCTCCCCGCGATTCTCCTGCTCGCGGCGGTGCTGCGGTTCAATCACGTCAACCAGCCGCTCGTCGACGTTTTCAGTTGGCGCCAGGCCAGCACCGCCATGATGGCGGACAACTATTACCGGACGAGCTGGAACATTTTTTTCCCCGAGGTGAGTTGGACCGGCCCCGGGCCTAATTACCAGGGGCGGGAATTCCAAACCTTCTCGTACCTCACGGCGCTGCTCTACAAGGTGTTCGGTCAGCACGAGGCGATCGGCCGGGCGTTGTCGGCGGCGTTCGGGACGTGGGGGGTGTTTGCGCTGTACGCGTTGGTGCGGAGAGTCTGGGACACGCCGCGGGCGCTGGCAACGGCGCTGATGCTGGCGATCCTGCCGGGCGCGATCTTCATCGACCGCTCGTTCCTCCCCGACCCGGCCATGCTCGCGCTGACGAGCACCGCCATGTGGCTTTTCGTGCGGGCGCTGCAGACCGGGCGGCGCGGGCACCTCGTCGTCGCGTGCGCGGTTTCGTCGCTCGCATTCCTCACCAAGCTGCCCGGCGTCGTCGCGCTCGCTCCGATGATCTACGCCGCCGTTTGTACCGTGCGCCGCGCCGCGCAACCGGATCGACGAAGGCGCACCTTTGAGTTGTCCTTCGCATTCGTGCTGGCGTTCGTTCCGGTGGCGGCTTATTACGCCTGGGCGGTGTACCTCGGCAGCAGTTACCCGCCGTATCACGTCGCCGGCGCGTCGAACTGGTTGTGGAAAGACGGGCTGATGTACTGGCTCCGCCGGGATTACTTCCTGCCCGAAGCGCTGAAGGACCTGACCGAGTGGCTGTGGACCGCGCCGGTGATCGGGCTAGTGCTCGTCGGCTGTGTCGTCGCGCCGCCGCGGGCACCGGACGGGGAAATCGCAGGCGCCACGCCACGCCCGGACCTGCGTTGGTTCTTTCACCTGTGGCTGGCGGGCTGCGGCGTGCTGTACCTTCTCGGGGCGCGCGAGCTCACGGAAAACCCGTGGAACCTTCACGTGCTTAACCTGTTTGCCGCCGCGATGGCGGGTCACGCCTTGGCGATGATCGTGTCGGTTTCCGCGTCGCCGCCGCCGCCCGCAGGCGGGCCGGCAGAACCGCCGAACCCGATCGAGGAAGTGCTTCGTCGTCTTCCCGCAGGGTCGTTGCGTGTCGCCGGCGTGATTGCCGTGGTGGTGGCTTTCGGGCAGTACCGGCTCGGAAACATGTACTCGTCACACGCCACGGACAGTTACAAGCTTGGGGTCGCGCTGGAAAAGCGAAGCGCCCCGGGCGACCTCGTCGTCACGATGGCCGACGACGTCGGCGACCCGATCGCGGTCTACTACAGCCACCGCCGCGGTTGGGTGTTTCCGCCGGCCCACATGCAGGACGTCTGGGCGCCGTGGAACCTCGTTCCGAAGGACCCGAAGGTGTCGATCGCGATGCTGGAAGACCTGCGCGGGCGGGGTGCGAAGTGGCTGGGCATCGTCAGTTCGCCGAAGGACGACACGCCGGGCCGCACCAATTTTTGGAAAGACCATCCTGAGGTCGTGAAGCACATCGGCAAGACGTGCGAATACCTCGGCAAGACGAGGTCGTACGTGCTGTACCGTTTCCTCACGCCGGCCGAGCTGCCCGCCATGTCACGTGACAACGTCCCTGCCACCCAGCCGGCAGCCAAGCGCTGAAGTGACGGAAGTGTAGCTGCTACGCCTGCTTTGTTTTAGGGGCGTGTGGCTGCATGAGGCGTCGCAGGCGTCGCAGCTACAAGGCGTCAAGGCGATTTATCGGTGCGGGATGCGCAGGACGCCGAGGAAAAAGCTGGCGAGAACGGCTTCGAGTCCGAGGGCCGTCAGCATCGTGCCGGTGATGACGAGCCGGCCGCTGAACTCGGGATTGAGGTCGCCGAAGTGGGTGCGCGTCCACAGCCACACCGCCCATGTCAGCAGTGACAGTCCGCTCGCGATCGCCCCGGCCCCGACGATCGCGCCTCGTTCGATGGTGAACCATCGAAAGAACTGGTCGATGCGACTGTCCGGCGGCATCAGGCCTTCGCGGATCGCAAATGTCTTGGTCCCGATGGCGAACAGAATCGACTGGCACCCCACCAGGATCGCGAAGCTCGCCAAACACAACGTGTTCAGCTCGAAGTTGATGCCGCGGATCTGTAGGCCGGGCAGCGCCAGGGCGTACCCGATCAATCCGAGAAGCACGAGCAACTTGCCGGGTTCCAGGAACAGCCACTTCGGGCTGCACGTGAGGAAGAATCGTAATGTACGCCACCCGTCGCGAAAGGTCTTCAGGTGTGGCGGGTGGGCCCGGCGGCCGTCCTTATGAAGGGTGATGGGCACTTCGGCGATGCGCGCGCCGAGGCGGGCAGACTTGATGACCATCTCGGTCGCGAATTCCATCCCGGTGCAGCGCTGGTCGAGCTTGTTGTACCACGCCCGGCTGAAGCCGCGCATGCCGCAGTACACGTCGCTGATCGGCGCGTGAAACCACCAGCGGGCCAGCAGCGAAAACATCGGGTTGCCGAGCCAGCGGTGCAGGAAAGGCATCGCGCCTTTCGACACCGTGCCGCCCCCCGCGGGCAGGCGGCATCCTTGCACGAGGTCGAACCCTTCGTCGAGCTTTTTGACGAATTTGGGAATTTCACCGAAGTCGTAGCTGTCGTCGGCGTCGCCCATGATGACGAAGCGCCCCGTCGCCGCCGCGATTCCGCCCATCAAAGCCGCCCCGTATCCGCGGCCGGCGACCTGAACGACCCGCGCCCCCGCGGCGCGGGCGAGGTCTTGGGAGCCGTCGGTGCTGCCGTTGTCGGCGACGATCACCTCGCCGTGAATTCCCCCCGCCCGCAACGCCTCGCACGCCTTACGTACACAGGTGGCGACGGTGTCGGCTTCATTCAGGCAAGGCATCACAATTGAAACGTCAAACGCGACGCAAGGAGTGGTTTCTGTCATGCGCGGCGTCCCCAGAACCGGCGTCGACCCTAATTTCGATTCAGTTATTGCGACCATTACTCTTCCCTACGGTATCGCCAACCTTAATTCACATAGTTACTATCCGCGCATTATTCCTTTCACTTTACCGATAATTGCACCCATAACTCTTCAGTTGACCTCTTTACAGAACGACGACGGCCTCCCCTAAATTCCTGGAAATGCAGATTTTATGCTACGGCGCGTCTGTCTCCGGCGCTGGGGCGGTTGATGCAATGTCCGGTAAGGCCGATGCGGCTGGCGGGGGACTTCGATACACGCGCCAGCCAACCGGCAGCACCCATACCTTGCCCCGCTGTGCCCGCGCAAGGTAGTTCAGCTTTGGCCCGAGCCGATCGAGCGGGTTGACGAATCGGTAAAAGTAAACCGGCCACCAGCGTACATAATCGCGCAGCTCGAACCCCCGGAACATCGCGGGGCAATGCACGATCGGGTTGAAGTGCTCGCTCACCCACGACGCCGTAAAGTCCGGCTGCTCCTCGAGAAGCGGCCGGAGATACGGGGGAAGCGGAACGGTTTCGGGTCGGGGATCAATGTCAATAAAATGCTTTGCGGTCGTTTCGACGATTGCTTTGTAGGTCACGCCCCAAGACAGTTCCAGCGCCCGCTGATCCGTAATCAACTGCCCCGCGCCGGCGGCGGCGGCGAGGACCGGTTGGACGCCGGGGGGCTGGTACAGCAACTCGGCTTCGACGATCACGATGTCCCGGTCGTATTCATCCAAGAACTGCTTGCGCACCGGCGCCACCGCCTGCACGGGGATGCCCGTATAGACCGACAAAACCAAGTGCTTGTTGGGGGTCGCGTAGAACCGCGTGCCGGGGTTGAACGTCCGGTCGCGTAGCCAGTCGATCACGTACTGCATGTTGTGCGACGTGTTGGTCGCGCGGTCCGTCGGGAGCGGCGTGAGCCCTCTCACTAAAACCATGAACCCGAGAAACAGTGCCGGCGTGGCGAACGTCACGAGCCGCGAGGGACGTCCCACCGCCATCTGCGCCAGCGCCGAAAAAATCAGCGCCGCCAGGAGGATTCCCGGGCCGAGCATCGGGAGCGTCATGCGCTTGGCGACGAAGCTGGCCGCGGGCATGACGAACACGAACGCGAGGTAGCCGAGCACGACCCACATCCCCAGGAAGTAGAGCACCCCGCGCCGTCCCGCGAACGGCTCGACAAACCGCGCCGGCAGTCGCCCGCGCAGCAAATCGGCCAACAAAAGCGCCGTGAAGCCCGCGCCAAAGAGAATGAGCGTCGGCGGGCGGTCAAACGGGAACAGCAGGTAATCGTCGGGAAATTTCAGGTGCGGCCAGGCTTTGGGGATTTCCGAGGTCTGGGCGAGGAACCCGCTCATCACGGCCCACGGTGCGGCGGCCGCGACGATGATCGCGCCGCAGACGGACGCCTTGCCGATGAACGCCGGCTTGCGCAGCTGTGGGATCGACGCCAGCGCGAACGCGACGCCGGCGACGAGGAAGCTGACGGTGTGCGTGAAAAACAGCAGCGCGAACACCACGCCGCCGATGACGAAATCGCGCCACCGTCCGCGGTGGAGCATGCGCCAGATCATCAGGCAGCACGCGAGCCCGAGCAGGATGGTAGCCGAGTAGTAGCGGGCCTCGCGTGAGATGTCGATCGTGCGTTCGCCCAGGGCCGCGACGAGCAGCGCCGCCCAGCCGACGCCGCGTCCGCCCATCTCGCGCCCCGTTACGAACAGCAGGATTAAGAAGATCATCCCGAAAACCACTGCCGGCGCTCGTGCCGCGACGGTGATCCGGCGGATGTCGCGGTCGTCGTGTCGGACGGCCGGAACGTGTTCACGGGGGTCCGGCGGCGCGGGATCGGGGACGACGCCGAACGCCTTCAGCGAGCCCGCGATGGCGTACAGCGGCAGCCAGCCGTGGTAGATTGCGACGCCCTTGTCGGAGTAGCTGCTGTCCTTGAACTCGTACTCCGCGCTCTCGGGCCACGGGCGCGTCAGCGTGTTCTCGAAAATCGGGATGCCCAGGTAATGATCGACCGGATAGCCGTGGTCGAGGATCGTCAGGGCGTTGATGGTGGATTCGGCTTCATCCACCCAGAACAACGGGCGGTCCAACTCAACCTCCCGCAAGACCGCTGCCCACAGCATGACGGCCGCCAGGAGGGTGTATTCGAGCTTTGTGATCGGCGCTGGCTTCATGGGTAAAAAAGTGGATGCACCATCGGCCGGGCCGGGCACGCTACCAGAATCGGGCCAAACCTCTCATTTCTTAATACTAGGCTGCGGCATTTCGTCACCCTTTTTAACTCCAATCGCCGCTTCAAACATTCCACGGCCGGGCGTGTCTACTGATTCAACCGGCGCCTTCATTACGACGATAAAAAGGACGCTCGTTTCTGTAGAAGAGGGTTTCAACATGTTGAAGCATGCAATTTTGGCGGCTGTCCTCGGGGCAGGTGTGGCGGGGGTGGGGTCTGGCTGCGAGAGCAATGCCGGCAACGGCGCGCTGATCGGCGGGGCCGCGGGCGCGGGGCTTGGGGCGATTATCGGCCACAACTCGCACGGCCGCACGGCCGAGGGCGCGCTCATCGGCGGCGCCGCGGGCGCAATCGGCGGCGGGCTTATCGGCAACGAACAGGACAAGAGAGAAGCCCGCGAAGCCGACCGCTACGAGAGCCGCCGCTACCGCGAAGACGACCGCTCCTATTACCGGGAATCGCGGTACGAAGAAGACGAGTACGGCAACCGCAC
>JBKJRK010000588.1:0-4036 GCA_046593135.1 Tepidisphaeraceae bacterium
TGGGCGCCAGCGGCTCGGGAAAAAGCACGCTGATGAACCTCATCGGCTGCCTCGACCGCCCGACCAGCGGGCAATACGTCCTCGGCGACGAAGACGTAAGCCGGCTGGACGACGACCGGCTCTCTGAGATCCGCTCGAAACGGATCGGCTTCATTTTCCAGCAGTTCAACCTCATCCAGCAGCTCACGGTGCTTGAGAACCTCGAAGTGCCGATGTTCTACATCGGGGTCCCGCCGCAGGAGCGGCGGCGGCGCGCGATGGCGCTGGCTGAGAAGGTGGGGCTGGAAGACCGCGTCTACCACCGTCCGATGGAACTGTCCGGCGGGCAGCAACAGCGCGTCTGCATTGCCCGCGCGCTCGTCAACGACCCCCTCATCGTCCTCGCCGACGAACCCACCGGCGCCCTCGACAGCAAGACCGGCCAGCAGATCCTCGCCCTCTTCGACGAACTGGTCACCGCCGGGCGCACGATCATCCTCGTCACCCACGACCCCGGCGTCGCCGGACGGTGCAGCCGGGTGATTCAACTCCACGACGGCTGCGTAATCCAGGACGGACCGCCGGGCGACATTCCGTTCGGTCAAAGCCGCGGGCCAACTGGGGTAAGCGTGGAAATGACGAACGCCAAACCGGAATAACGAATCAATGACAAAACCGAATGGCGACGCGCGCGATCAAACGCGGCTTCTCCATTCGTCATTTTGGTTTTGAGATTCGGATTTCCCCGGCGGGACGTTCCAACCTTCGGCGCCCCTACGCCGCGGGCTTCTTATCTTTCTTTTTGGATTCCCCGCCTGCCTTCAGTTCGTACACGCCGCGTGAGACCGAGCCGAACCGCTTTTCCTTAATCAACGTCTGGTTGATGATCCCGCGGAAGTTGTCGCTGCCGCTGCGGTAGCCGCTGGCGAGGACGCCTTCGAGAATTTCGGTCACGCTCAGGGGCTTGCCCGTGCTGCGGAGGACGGCTTCCATCGCTTCGGTCAGGCTCTGCGCGTTGCGCGCCCGCCCGCTTCCGCTCTTGCGCCCGAGGGCCATCCCGCCCCCGACGCGCTCGATCTGGCGGTCGATCAGGTTGATTTTCTTCTGTAGATCGGACCGTTGCCGGTGCAGCTTCTCCAGTTCAGACCTCTTGTCCTCCAGAGCGCGTTGGAGCTGGGCGATATTGAGGTTCGTTGCGTTCGTGGGCCTTGCCATATATTTTCCTTCTGCCTGTCAAAAACGTCCCCTAAGTCATCAATAGAATATAGTCATTGCCGTTGTGGCCGCAATATATCCTTAGTGGCAAGCCACCGCAGACTTGTGCAATCTTGATAACTTACCGGAATGGGCCCGGCCGACAAGTCCGTCTCGTTGGCACGTTAGATAGGGATGACTTGCTTCTTGAATCCCGCACGGCGGCTTGATGTTCGGCGGCCGGGAAGAAACAATCCGGACGATGCGGACGACACGCCTGGCCCCCTCGCCCACCGGCGCCTTACACCTGGGAAATGCCCGCACGTTTCTCGTTAATTGGCTATTGGCGCGGCAAAACGGGTGGCGAATTATTCTCCGCATTGAGGACATTGACGGCCCTCGTATCAAAACGGGGGCCGCGGGACAGTTGACCGAAGACCTCGGATGGCTGGGTATCGATTGGGACGAAGGTCCGGTCAATCAATCGGGCCGGCGCGAGAATTATGACGTCGCACTAAGAATGCTGTTGTCGAACGGACAAGCGTACCCCTGCATCTGTAGTCGCAAGGAAGTCGAAGCCGCCGCCAGCGCGCCCCACGCCGAAGACGGTTCGGCGGTGTATCCGGGAACCTGTCGGAATCGGTATACAACCATCGACGCCGCCCGCGCCGCCGCAGGCGGAAAACCGCCGGCCATTCGTTTCGGCGTGCCGGCGGGTCGGGTCGTGACGTTTGTCGATGCCGTCGCCGGGCCCACGTCCTTCAACGTCGCCGGCGAGCTCGGCGACTTTGTCATCGCCAAGACCGACGGTACGCCGGCGTATCAACTCGCCGTCGTCGTCGATGACGCGGACATGAATGTGACCGACGTCGTCCGCGGCGACGATCTTCTCGACTCGGCCCCTCGCCAAATGCTCCTCTACGAGGCCCTCGGACTCGCCGGCCGAATCCCAACGTACTACCACCTCCCGCTGGTGATCGGCCCGGACGGCCGGCGCCTGGCGAAACGCCACGGCGACACCCGATTGTCTTACTATCGCAACCTGGGCGTCCCGGCGGGGCGCGTCGTCGCGCTGCTGGGGAAATGGTGCGGCATCGCAGATACGGGCGAACACGCCCGGCCGATCGATCTCGCCGGTCGCTTCGACCTTCAGTCGATGTCGCGACAGCCGATTCGATTCGACGCCGCCGACGACGCGTGGCTGAAAGCCGGCGTCCCGCAAACGAGCAACGTGGGAAACGTTTGAACCCCTCCTGCGAACACTTCGCCCGGCGTGTGATGAGCGGCCGGGAACCCGGCCCGCGCGCCGCCCTGCTCCGCGCCGCCCTCTCATGCGCCTCCGCCCCCTATGTCCTCGCGATCGACATCCGCAACGGCCTGTTCGACGCCGGCGTCCGAAAGCCGGCCCGGCTGTCCCGTCGCGTCATCAGCGTCGGCAACATCACCACCGGCGGCACCGGAAAAACACCCGTCATACGGTGGCTCGCCGAGCAACTGCGCCAGGCGGGCCGCAAGCCGGCCATTCTTTCCCGCGGGTACAAAGCCGAACCCGGAACGCTCGGCGACGAGCAACGCATGCTCGACAATTTGCTCAACCGCACCGGTGAGCCGCCGGTCGTCATCCGCGCCGACCCCAGCCGCTTTCGCGCCGGGCAAAGCGTGACGCGCGACCACCCCGAGGTCGACGTGTTCCTCCTCGACGACGGTTTCCAGCACCGCCAGCTTGCCCGCGACTTCGACCTCGTGCTCGTGAGCGCCACCGAGCCGTTCGGCTTCGACCGGCTGCTGCCGCGCGGCATGCTCCGGGAACCCCTCGGCGGGCTACGCCGGGCCAGCGCCTTTCTTCTGACGCGATGCGACCAAGTCGATGAAGCATCGCGGGCGAAGATTCACGACGTCCTCCGGCGTTACAACCCAGGCGCCCCCGTCCTCGAATCCGCCCACGCCCACACCGGCTTCCGCTCGTCCGACGCCTCGGCCCCGGCGACAAACGCCGAAAGCCTTCGCGGCCGAAAATGGTTCGCTTTCTGCGGCATCGGCGACCCCCTCAGCTTCGTCCAACAACTCAGCACCACCGCCGGCTCCCCCGTCGGCCACCGCTTCTTCGCCGACCACCACGCCTACACCGCCGCCGAAGTCGCTTCCCTTCGCTCAGCCGCCCGCGCCGCCGGGGCCGACGTGCTCGTGACCACCGAAAAAGACTGGGTCAAGCTCGCACACCTTCCCGAAACTCCCGGCGACAGATTGCCGATCTGGAGGGCCGACGTCGAGATCCAATTCCGTGCCGGTGACGAGCAAGCCTTGCTGAAATTGATCCGACACGAATTAGACGAGATCGCGTAGCGGGTCATCTACCGAAACGGCTCGCGGACGTTACACTGGCCATTCGAGCCGCAGCCGTTCCCATTACTGCATGACTGGTCGGGGCGGAGCTCGGCTGAGTCGCCGGAGCCTTTGGGATGAAGTTTCGGTATTTGTATCCGATCAGACCGAGGACCAATCCCAACGAAAGAATGCTTAACACGACAAGCTTGCCGCTCCAACTGCGCCGGCGTTTCGCGTAGATGGGATCGGTTCTGGGCACTACGGGATTCTACTAAAATAGATGACCGTGATTCGGAAACGACTGACAAAGAGCCGACCGTCAGGGAGCGGTTTCCTAAAGAGAACCATGACTTGATCGTTTCACAATCTCGCACTCCTATTTAGACGAACCGCGGTTTTGGCTCAAAACGCGGCAGCGTAGGACTTTGGCAACGCCCGGAAAATCGCCGAAATCAATTCCGGTGAGCTTTCTCGGACGGTATACTTGACGGGTCTTCGCCGAGCCCGAGATGGGAGCCGGTGAAGAAACGGGCATCCG
>JBKJRK010000594.1:0-3398 GCA_046593135.1 Tepidisphaeraceae bacterium
ACGGCGCTCCGGCCCGCCACGCAGACAGACTTGGCGCAGGCTGGACCGGCGGATTGGGGATCGGCGGATTCGGGACCGGCTCCGGGGGCGGTGGCGCGGGAGGAATGGGTGGGTTGGCCACGACGGGGATGACGTCAATGAAACTGATTTTGTTCTTCTTAAACCCCTCCGCGGACGCTACGGTCAGCCGACCGTCAGAAACCGTCACCACCACGGTCGCCTCGACCCATCGCTGATCCGAGGTCGCTTCGCCGCGAAGGGCGGAGTTTCCTTCAATATCGAACCCGTATGTCGCTTTCTTCGCCTTCGAGTCGCCGGCCACAACGTGAACGGAGTAATCGCCGTTCGGGACGGCGATCTCCCACGCCGCATCGCGCTTGACCTGGGCGTATGCGTCGTAACGCGCGTCCGGCGAGAGTGGCGTGTCGCGCCGCGTACGAGCCTGGGCGGACCGCGTTTTCGTCCACCCGTAAGAAAGGGCATCGTGGTCGTTGCGAAGTCCGTAGATCGCGCCGGCGTCTATGACATAACCTTCGGCCGGCTGAGTCCTTGCCGGGGCAAATTGGACGTGAAAATCTGTCGCGCCTCCGTGAAGCAGTTGTCGCCGTTCGAGGCTCTCGATCAGAGGGCGGGGGCGGCGGCCCGAGTGGCGGTTACTGCTGGACATGTGCAAAAGTCCCACATTGCAAGAAGCCCGCGCCGCACCCTTCCGTGGGACGTCGATCGAGCGAAACTAGGTGCCGATAAATAGTACTTAGCTCGTAGCACGTAGTGGAACGGATAATGTCGGCAACCTCGCGCAAACAAGATCGCCCCGGCGGTAAGCCGGGGCGATCGTAAGGTTTGGGCTACTCGGCTTTGCTGGCGAAATCAGTCAGCCAGTGCTAACGGAATCTGGTACTTCGAGCCATCCCGAACCATTTCCAAGCTATCGATAAACTGCTTGCGGTTGTTCGACGGAAACGGATTGCCCTGGTCGTCATACAGCATCAGGAATGTCACAGTCTTCACTCGCTTTTTACCGGATTCCACGACGGGCAGGTGAACGACGTACTTGTGGTTTACCCATAACTCAACGTCGTTCCAGTCCTCTTCCGACAAATTGATCACTTGGATCTGATCGACCTCATACGCCACCTGTGCACGCGCATTCGCCTTCCCCGCGTCCGGGAGTTCGGCAGGGTAGCTTCGCTTGGCGGCCTCAGCGGCAAACTGGGCGGGCGTCTGGCGTAACGCCTTATCCGAGTTTGGCAAGACCGCCACCCGTCCCGAGCAGCCGGCTAACACGCCCGCGACGACCAGAACTGTCGCGAGCAGGGATGAACGGGCGGGGATTAACTTCGACGAAACGAGGTGTCCTGTATTCATAACGGTGACCTTCTCAGCTTCCAGTTTCCCCGTCGGGCGACGCATCGGGTGCCGGCGACGTGCCTGCACCCTGACGGGGCATTGGTAGTTATCGGACGCCACGCACCGTCCGCATGAATAATGCATGAATGACCCCGTATCCCGGTCCTTGCCGTCGCGTCTTTCTTATGAGCCAAAGACTGAATGCGCGGATTTCGCGTCGGGTGCCGAAGAATTTGGCGCAATCCTCGAAAGATTTCTCCTTCCTCAACGTCACTCATGTGTAAGCGTTCCGACGTTTCGGTTGTTTCGACTTTCATACTCAATGCTTACCCCGCCGCGCATGCCGGGGCGGCCCAAGTCACTCGACGATTCCGCGGCTTGCAGAAGGAGTACCCGGCATGTTGAAGTTTCATTACCTGTCGCGGATGCGAGTCCGAATGACGCCGATGCTTGGTCCCGCTGTGATTTGTGCGGTTCTATTTGCGATAGCTGGTCTATTCTCATACGGCGGGCGTGTTTCGGATTGTGCGCCGGAGTCTTACCTCAGCTCGACGATGATTTCCTCGCTGCATCGCTCCGACCTCGCGGGGTTTATGCGGGAAGTCGAGCGCCTCGCGTCAGTTGACCAGCCCGATGCCGAGGGGATGACGCCCCTGATGGCCTCAGTCATGGCCGGGCGCGCGGACGCAACGGAATATCTTCTATCGAGAGGGGCAAACGCGAACTCCTTCCACCGCGGGTACGGCACGCCGCTCATTCACGCCTTGCGGATGGGCGAGTTGAAAACTGCGAGAACGCTCCTGCAATTCGGCGCCGATCCCGGCTTGGTGTCTGCGACCGGGGACACCCCTCTGCTCGCTGCGGCCAGAAGCGGATGCCCCGAATGCATTGACCTGATCCTCGCATGCGGCGTCGATCCGATGCCGCCGGGCGCGCGCGAAAACCCGTTGAACTGTCTTGCGAACGGTTTGGGTGAAAGCGAAGCCGCTATCGACGTTCTATTAAAGGCGGGCGTCGATCCGAACCGTAGCGGCCTGAACGGCGAACGGCCCGTCATCAGCGCAGCCGCGTTCGGATCCGCACACGACGTCCGGGCTCTTCTCGCGGCCGGCGCAGACCCAGACTTACAAGACGCTAAGTGCAACACGGCATGGTCGGTTTGTCTTCAGCGGCCGGAAGTTCGGTCGATCCTGCAACTGCCCTACGCATCAGCCAGCAGTGCCAGTCAAGGCGTCAGCACCTGGCACGACCTGGAACCATTTAAGTTTTGAATACGCATCCGGATTGGAATGACGGGTTGCCGAATCGCTCTTGAAGCAGTGACCCGCGTTGCCGAACGACGTTGAATGTTTTTATCCCAACGTCGCTGCGGCACACCGTGAGTGGCCGGCCGACGGCACGGCTTGCTTCTCTAAAAAGAACTCGTCGGAGTCGATGAGTTTGTACGCCCGGAGATGCCGTTGCGGGATAAACCAGATCTGCCGCTGAGGATTGGCCAAAATAAAATAGCACTCGCTCGTTTCCGACGGGTTGTACATCCCCAGCACCTTGTAAACATATCGTGGATCAAAGTGCCCGTCGTCGACCGGGTGAGGATGGGGAGACCGGGGCCCGTCGTAGGGAAAGATTTCGACGTACAGGCGCGAATCGAGGTTCATGGCAGTTAAAGTGCAAATGGCGAGCCGCGCTCGACGAAATCGGCGCGCCGGTCAAGGAGGTCATCACGATTGCGAATGAAAAACGAGTTCCTGCGCAACCATAGGATGGTCTACAAGTTGCATGCTCTCGGCGACTGATGAAAGTACGCCGGCTCGTACCAAAAACTACCTCACTTCCAGAATCGTTCCCCGACTAGTCGTCAGTCCCGGCGGTTCATCTCCTCCAGCAACTCGGCGTTTAGTTCGAGATACGCGGCGCGGAGTTCGGCGATGAACTGCTGGACCGCTTCCGGCTTATCCAAGTCCGTGCGGACCCGTAGCGGCTCGCCGTAAATGATGCCGTAGCGGATACGACGGAGGGGGAGCCAACTGGTGAACTTGGAGTAGACG
>JBKJRK010000544.1:0-5255 GCA_046593135.1 Tepidisphaeraceae bacterium
CCCCGTCGATAATTCCAAACTCCACAACTCGTCCAACGACGGCGGCCCCTCCCCCAGTTGAACCATTCGCAGAACGGCCGCCACCGCAACGATCAACAGAAGCACGACCACGCACAGGTCCGCGGCGCGCGACTCCGTGCGATCCCGCAACAACGGCTCAGTGCCCTTTTTAGCGGCGCGATTCATTGAGACTGATGCTAACCGGCCGTGATTGCTGTGTCAGAAATGATCCGATGACACGAGCAAAACAACACCCCACATATCACTCCGGCTCGTCCGTCCCGTCGGCGTATACGTGTAAGGCGCACGCACGTGACGTTGAGAAGACCGTCCGCTCGACATCAGAATATGTATACCAACGATGAAGATGACCGGCGGGCGTGGAGAGATTCGTCTGAGGTCGCGACGTTCGCCAGCTGCACTTGCCAAGAATTGCCGGCCCGGCCACCACCTGACGATTTCTACAGCTTGCACACGACTGCAATTCAGTCCGATACGCGACGGTGAAAGCAATGCCAAGGGATAACGCGAGGCTTAACGCGAAGCATGCCGTACATCGCATCGCCAGCGACCACGAACGGTGCTGGCGGCCGTAATAGGGCTGAACTGAACCTTGATCGGTCATGAGATTTCATGCGCCGGCTTCGGCAAATCGTCATGAATCGTCTGCTGCTTCGGCTGGTCGCCCGAATAGCTGAATAGCATCATGTCGTCGTCGATCCTGGCCTGTAGGTGCACCGGCCGCTGCCAGACCTTGTAGATGTTCTTCAGCGTTTCGGTGGCGTACTTGATCTCAATGTCCATGCCGTTGTGGCGGTGCGCCAGGTAAAGTTCGCCGCGGTTGCAGTAGTTGCCGTCGGCCACGTAGATGAACGGCTGGCCCATGTTGGTGAGTTGGTAGAGCAACGTCTGCTTGATGCGCTGCGGGTCCCGGCTGACAATCCGCAGGTGGCCGGTGTGGGGGTCTCGGCCGTACTGGTAGAACTTATGCTTCTCGATGAACTCGGGGGTCATGAACTCGTCGATGAAGTTCACGTCGTTGTAAACCCGCCGGACCTCGAAGATTTTTTCCCTGCCCAGGCCCAGGCCCTTGTCCCATTTCTTCCGCTCGCCGAGGTTTTCCGACTCCTCGTACTCCTTGCCGAATTTACCCTTGTTCCAACGGTCCTCAATGTCGCGGAACAGCTCGATCCCGATCTTGTATGGGTTGAAATTCCCCGGCGGCATGTGGACCGTGCCGCTGTGATGGTCGGCATAGTCGATGATCTCCGTCGCTTCGACGAAGTGTTTGGTCATTAACGTGCTATGCCAAAAAGAGGCCCAGCCTTCGTTCATCACCTTCGTCATCCCCTGCGGCGCGTAGTAATAACTCTCCTCGCGCACGATCGACAAACAATCGGCTTGCCAATCTTCCAGTCGCGCATGATCCAACAAATACTGCAACACGTCGCGCGTCGGACGCGCCGGCGTGAAGTGGCGCTGCCGTAGCGTCTCGTCGCGATTCTTCTTCGCCTCAGCTTCGAGCGCCGCCGGGGGATTCATCCAGCGGTCAAGGTAATCCTTGCTCTTGAACTTCGTTACCTGCGGCTCCTCGCGTTTCGGCTCCTCCTTCGGTTTTTCCATCGGACCGCGGTTGAGGAACATGCTGTGGGCGTCGATCAGGTGCTCGATGCTCAGGCACACGTCCATCCACCGCTCGACCGTGTCCTGCCCGTGCCGCTCCATGTGCTTGCGGACGTGCGTGGCGTGGTTCGCCATCTCGTCCATCATTTTTCGGTTCGTCTGGCTGAACCACAGGTTGTTCTTGAAAAAGTCGCTGTGCCCGTAAACGTGAGCAATGACCAGCTTCTGATCGACCAGCGCGTTGGACTCCTGCAAATACGCATAGCACGGGTCGTTATTGATGACCATCTCGTAGATGCGGCCGAGCCCGTAGTGGTGCTGCTTGCGCAGCCGCTCGTACTCCATCCCGAACCGCCAGTGCGGGTACCGCTGCGGGAACCCGCCGTACGCAGCGATCTGGTTCATCTGCTCGTAGTCGCACATCTCGTAGATGACGGGGAAGAAATCCAGTCCGTACGAGCGCGCACGCTCTCGGATCTGCTTCTTGGCCGCGAGCAGTTCGTCGGGGAAGGGTGCGAGGGTGTGGGAGGCCATACGTCGTGTTCCCTCAGTCAAATCGCCACATGAGCAACGTGCCCATTGTCGCGAAGGCAAGCAGAAGACCGGCACCCGCCATGAGCTTCGATCCGGAAAGCTCTGCCCAAACGATCAGACCCAGCCCAATCCCGGTGCCGACGCAGCAGGCGGTTACCTCGACAGCAGAAACGCGATCTCCCGTGCACCTGCGTTGCAAGTTAATGCCCCTTCCCAAAAAACGTCTTAATCGAATCGTAAATATCGTCCTTCGAATTCACCCGACTCGTCAGCACCTTCTGGTGACCTCTCAGGTGTTCGTGCAGAACGTTGATGAAGTTGCCCGAGCCGTAGGCGCTGGCGACTTGGCAGTAGCCGAACATGTTGCACATGGGGAGGAGTTGGTCTTTGAGCAGTTTCACGCACTCGCGGGAGTCGGCTTCGGAGCTGTTGTCGCCGTCGGAGAAGTGGAACAGGTAAATGTTCCATTCGTCGGGCGAATAGTGGCTGTCGAGCAGTTGCTTGGCGGATTTGAAGGCGCTGCTGATTTTGGTACCGCCGTCTTCGCGGAGGTGGTAGAAGGTGTGCTTATCTACCTCCTTGGCGCTGACGTCGTGGACGATGTACCGAGACTCGATGCCTTCGTAATTTTTGCGCAGCCAAGTGTCGATCCAGAAGCTCTCAAGGCGGACGAGCTCTTTCTGCTCTTCCCCCATGGAGCCGGAGACGTCCATCATGAAAATGATCACGGCGTTGCTCTGCGGGCTCTTGACCTCTTTCCAACTGCGATAGCGGATGTCCTTTTTCTGCGGAATGATCGTCGGGTTGTTGGGGTCGTAGTCGCCCAGCATGATCTGCCGCTTCAAGGCTTCCTTGAACGAGCGCTTGAAGTGGCGGAGCGATTCAGGGCCCACCCGACGGATGCCGCTGTACTTGTCGCGGGTGGTCGTGATGCGGTGTTTGCCCTTAGGCTCGATCCGCGGGAGCTTCAGTTCTTCGGCGAGAATCTCCGCCAGTTCATCCAGCGAAAGATCAACCTCCATGATGTGCTGCCCGGCTTCGGTGCCGCCTTGGGCCTTGCCCTGGCCGGGTTGGCCCTTGCCGACAACTTCGCCTTCCTTGCCGTCGCCGGTGCCGATGCCGCCGGAGTTGTCGCCGTAGCGAAAATGCGGCAACTCGATGCCGCGGACGGGGATGCTGATCAGATGCTTGCCTTCCTTGCCGATCAGCTCGCCCTTGGTGAGGAACTTCCTGAGGTCGTCACGGATGCGTCCCTTGACGATCTGGCGGAAGCGTTGGTGATCTTTTTCGATCTTGAGGATCATGGGGTTAATCGTCCGTCATCGTGCGTTGTAAACCCCGTGCTTTAGCGATTCCTCATAGGAAGTACGTCACGTAGAAAGTTGCCAGCACCAGTAGCCCGATGCAAACCAATCCGGCGAAACCAATCGCGGCAAAGACGCCAACGATGGTTGTTCGCGGGCGTTCCGAGTCAGGCTTCGATTGATAATCCAGTTCCGGCACAGTTAATCGTCCTGCTTCGAATCGCCTCTCGCAAAGATCGACGCAACATAGTTCAACACGTCCGTCGCGCTGGTTTCGTTGTAGCCGAAGTATTTAATGAGCCGTTGCTTCACGACGTCGATCTTCTGCTGGGTTTCGTCGTCGACGACGCTGCTGACGAGGTTCTTCAGCTTGATCGTGTCGCGTTGGTCTTCGAACAGCTTCAACTCCAGCGCCTTGAGCAGCCGGGCGTTCGTGTTGTATTCGAACTTCTTTCCGTCGAGCGCGAGGGCGCCGATGTAGTTCATGATTTCCTGGCGGAAGTCGTCCTTGCGGGAATCCGGGATGTCGATCTTTTCCTCGATCGACCGCATGAGCCGCTCGTCCGGCTCCTCGTCCCGGCCGGTGTAGCGGTTGCGGACGCGCTCGTGTTGCGTGTAGGCGCGGACGCTTTCGATGTAGTTGGTGGCGAGGCGCTTGATGGCGTCTTCGTCGGCGCTGATGGCGCGCTGAACTTCGCCCTTCAGCACGTCCTCGTATTCTTCTCGAACGACGGCTAGCAGCTCCTTGTATTCCTTTTTCAATTCCTCGTCGGTAATGAGCGAGTGGTGCGTCAGGCCGCCTTCGAGCTCGTTCATCACCATGAATGGGTTAATCGCTTTCTCGACGACGGCCTGGTGGGACACGAGCGCGTTGCTGATCTTGTCTTGGATATACCGCGGGCTGATGCCCTGCATGCCTTCGCGCGGGGATTCTTCCTTAAGTTCCTTGATGCTGTCTTCGGTGAAGCCGGGCACGCTCTTGCCGTCGTAGAGGCGGAGCTTCTGGATGCGCGTGACGCCGGCTTTTTTCGGATCGTGCAGGCGCGTTAAAACTGCCCACATGGCGGCCACCTCGATCGTGTGCGGGGCGATGTGCATGCCCTTTACACGCTGGGGGCCGAAATCCTTCATGTAAATCTTGATCTCGTCGCTCAGGCGGATGTTGTAGGGAACGTCGATCTTGATCGTGCGGTCGCGGAACGCCTCCATCATCTCGTTGCCCTGGAGCTTCTTGTACTCGGGCTCGTTGGTGTGGCCGAGGATCACTTCGTCGATGTAGGTCTGGGCAAATTTCTTGGGCTTGATCAAATGTTCCTGGCTCGCGCCGAGCAGGTCGTACAGGAACGCCACGTCGAGTTTGAGGACTTCGATAAACTCGACGATGCCGCGGTTGGCGATGTTCAACTCGCCGTCGAAGTTAAAGGCGCGAGGATCCGAGTCGCTGCCGAACTCGGCGATCTTGCGGTAGTTGATGTCGCCGGTAAGTTCCGTGGAATCCTGATTCTTTTCGTCCTTCGGCTGAAACGTGCCGATGCCCCGGCGGTCCTTCTCGGAAAGGATCAGGCGCTTGACCTTGACGTGCTCCATGACCTTCTTCCAGTCGCCGCCGTAGTCGTCCATCAGATCGGCCATCACCTTGCGGCAGAACGGGCACGATTCGCCGTACAGGCGGATCTTCCGGCCGTCGGGGAGTTTTTCGTTGATCGCGTCAAGCACGTCCTGCCTCGCCTCGCGCGGGATCAGAAGCAACGGCTCTTCGTGCATCGGGCAGTTGAGGAACTGTTCACCTTCATC
>JBKJRK010000614.1:0-4161 GCA_046593135.1 Tepidisphaeraceae bacterium
GTGCCTGAACTGCCAGTTCGTCGAAGCCAACGTATTCCACGACCCGGACGCGATTATCGCCCTGCGCAAACACGACGTCGTCACGCTCAAAGCCGACTTGACTGCCGACGACGCCGCCGGCTGGCCCCGCCTCCGCGAGCTCTCCGCCACCGGCGGCATTCCCCTGACGGCGATCTACGTGCCCGGCTATGCCAAGCCGATTCAAATCAGCAGCGTCTACACGACCGCGACGCTCTTGAAGACGCTGAACCAATTGGAAGAAACGAAGACAGTCGCGGCGCGGTGATGACGTGCGCGGGCGTCTCGCCCGCGTCTTCCCTTGAAAAAACGCGGGCGAGACGCCCGCGCCCCACAGATTCAGCTTTTCTTCGACGCGTAATCCTTCATGAACTGCGCCAGCGCCCGGCAGCCCTCCACCGGCATCGCGTTGTAGATGCTGGCCCGGATGCCGCCGACGGTGCGGTAGCCTTTGAGGCCGACCATCCCCATTTTGGCGGCTGTCTTTATGAACTCGTCCGTCAGCTCGTCGCTGGGGAGCTTGTACGTCACGTTCATGTGGGACCGCTGCTCTTTCACCGACACGGTTCCTTTGTAGAACCCGTTGCTGTTGTCGATGGCGTCGTAGATCAGCGTCGCCTTCGTAGTGTTGTGTTTCTCGACGGCGGCAAGGCCGCCTTGCTCTTCGAGCCAGCGGAAGGTTTCCAGCAGGATGTAAATCCCGAATGTCGGCGGCGTGTTCACCATCGACTTATTCTCGGCTTGGTCCTTAAAGCTCCACAACTTGCTCGGAACCTTTTTCTGCTTCGCGTTCAGGTCCTTCCGCACGAGCGCCAAAACGACGCCCGCCGGCCCCAGGTTTTTCTGGGCGCCGCCGTAGACGAGGGCGCAATCCTGCACCGGGTGCGGGCGTGACATGAACTCGCTGCTGGCATCGACGACGAGGTTCGGATGTTTCGGCCAGACCGGCAGGCGGTGGCCGTGTACGGTTTCGTTGGAACAAACGTGGAAATAATCTGCGTTATCGGTCAGCTTCCACTCGTTCGGTAGCGGAGAATGGTCGAAGTTGGTCGCTTCGCTCGTGGCGACGACGTTGGTCTTGCCGACTTCCTTGCCGAAGGAGACTGCCTTTTTGCTCCACTCACCGCTGACGAGGTAGTCGGCGCCGGCGGTGTTGAAGTTCATCGGGATGAGCGTGAACAACTGGGTCGCGCCGCCTTGAAGGAACAACACGTCGTGAGTGTCGCCCAGACCAAGCAGGGCTTTGCACCGCGCGATCGCTTCGTCGATGACGCCGTCAAATTCTTTGCCCCGGTGGCTGCACTCGCCGATGCCGAATCCGCACCCTTTGAAATCGAGCAGCGCCTCGGCGGAGCGTTCGAGCACCGTCGTCGGCAACATCGCGGGACCCGCACTGAAGTTGAAATTACGGTTTGCCATGGGATTGATTATTCAGTTCAAAGACAACGATTCCACTGGTCTTTTAGAAACGCCAGCACACGGGCGCCCGTGGACGGCAAGTCAAAGTGATTGGCTTCGACGGTGACCATTCCGTCGTACCCGCCCACGCGGAGCACGCGAAAGAGCGAACGGTAGTCATTCCGCTCGTCCGTTTCACCCGGCGGCAAGCGGTCCTTGAGGTCCGAGACGTGAACGTGCCGGATCCAAGGCATTGCAGCCGCGACGTTTTCGAGCGGCTCACGCTCCCACCACAGATGAAAGCTGTCGACAAGGCACTGGAAGTTCGGGTGGTTCACCTCGCGGACGACCTCCATGCACTCGGCCACTGAATTCATGATGTTGCATTCGACCGTGTACAGGGGCTCGGCGACAAGCGTCACGCCATTCCGCTGCGCGACCGGGAGCGCAATCTCCAGGAACTCGATCACATGCTTTCGCCCCGTTTGGCGGTCGACACCGGGCGGGATCGTACGGGCCGCGCCGCTGCCAAAGACGAGTATATTCGTCCCCACCTTCCCGGCCCGATCGAGCACGCGGGTGATGTATTCGCGTAGCCGTCCCACGTCGCGTTCCGGCCCGATGATCTTGAGGTCCGCCGGAACCAACCGGTTCGCCGCCGGGATGGCAAGGACGGCCCGTTCAGCGCGCGCGGCGCCTTGCCACTGGTGGTCCGGCACCGTGCCTTCGAGAAACGTCTGCACGTTTTCCTCGACGAAGTCCCATCCCGCCTCCTTCACGGCGTGTGAGTTCTCGACGGAGGTGTAGACACCGAATTGCATGGGGGACGGATGATAGGGTGAAACCAGCTTTCGACAAGTAGCTGCGACGCCTCCTCGCCTCGCGCACTGGTTTCGTCAGCCACAAAGGCGACGCGGGCGTCGCAGCTACAGTTCAATCCCTCGGCGCGATTCCGTCGGCGGTCACGAGCATCAGCTTGTCGGTGACGCCGTGGGGCATTTTTCGGTGGTCGTCGCGGATCTGGTCGCGCAAGCGGTCAACGGTTTCGTCGTCGTTGCGGAAGCACAGAAGAATGTCGCGGTTTGGAATGCCGGCGGCAAAGGGGCTGCCGAGATACTCGCGCAGTTTGTCGTGAAGGCTCGGGAGGAGCAGCCGGCTGGCGTCGTAGCCGTCCATCGTTTGGAACAGAATGAGGTTGACTTGGCCGTCTTCGTCCTGGGCGGCGTGGGCGTGCATTGATTCGCTACGGGAGACGAGGTTGTCGATCGCCGCCTCGTGCAGGTCGTCGCGGGAAACGCCCCAACGCTCGAAATGGGCCTCGGGGATGTACGCGATCGTACGGTCGCTGTCGATCGCGTAGGCGACGCGCAACCCTTCGATCAGCGGCTCGGTGACGGTGTTCTGGTGAGAAGCCACGTCCTTCTCGGCGAGAATCATCGGAAGGATGCGGTCCTTGAGTTCCTCGAACGACCCGAGCCGGTCCGGGCTTCCTTCGGCGGCGCGGAGGAGTTCGACGATCCAACGCTCGATCTGGTGCCGGCTTTCCTCCGGGTCGAGCACGATCGCGCGGTAAAGGTTTTCCAGCGACGCCGCGTTCCCGTTCACCGTCATCGAAAAAGTCTGCTCGCTTCGGGCGATCTTCACGAGCGGGAACCGCTCGGCCACGCACTTCAAAACCTGTTCCACGAACTGCTCGCGTGACGGGATGGACATTGCCTTCATTCTATCCCCTATGGAGCAGGCTGGCCATTTGCATCGCGTGACGAGTGAAACGTAATCCGTGAAACAAGACGGAACGCTTGTTTCACGAATCACGCTTCACTCGTCACGTTCACACGAGGGCCGTTTGCACGTTTCTTCTGCCGCCCCTATAACTCCGCCCGCGGAAAGGACGCTGCGAATGGCACAGGCGACGAAGGTCGGGATCGTAGGCGCGGGCTGGCCGGGGCGGAAGCATGCCGAGGGGTACGTAGCCGCCGGCGGTTTCAGCGTGGCGGCGGTGGCGGATTTGATTCCGTCGCGTCGGCGTGCGCTGATGGATCAATTCAAAGTCCCGCGCGAATACGCGGAAGCCGAACCGCTTTTGGCGGACAAAGAAATCGAAGTCGTCAGCCTCTGCCTGCCCAATCACCTCCACTTGCCCGTCGCGCTCGCCGCCCTGAAGGCAGGAAAGCACGTCGTCTGCGAAACGCCGCCGGCGCTCAACGGCGCCGAAGCCAAGCGGATCGCCGCGGCGGCGGCGAAGGCGGGCAAGACGGTGCTCTACGCCGTGCAGCGGCGCTTCGGCGGAAACGAACAGGCGGCGAGACAGGCAATCGAAAAAGGGTACGCGGGAAACGTCGTTCACGTCCGCGGGAGTTGGACGCGAACCCGGGGCGTCCCGTCGGGCACCGGCTGGTACGCCGACCGAGCGAAATCGGGCGGCGGCGCGATGATCGACCTCGGATTCCATATGCTCGACCTCGGCTGGAACCTTCTCGACCAGCCCAGGCCCCTCACCGCGTTCGCGATCTTTCCCTCCGCAACGGGCCAGCCGGCCGGCGTGGAGTCGGCGGGATTTGCACTCGTGAAATTCGAAGGCGGGCGCTCGATGGAACTGTCGGCCAGTTGGGCCCTGAACCAGCCGCCGCACCAGCAGGGCACCGCCTGCCGCGTGTACGGCGACAAGGGCGCCGTTGAGGTCTACCGTGCCGGCGGACCGGCGCTGTACCGCTCGTTCGCCGAAAACGGCGACGCGAAAGAGAC
>JBKJRK010000021.1:0-2889 GCA_046593135.1 Tepidisphaeraceae bacterium
GTTCCCGTTGCCTGAACTGTTAGCGCCACTGGAGTTATTGCCACCTGCATTGTTGTCTGCATTATTCGAGTTCGTGCTTTCCTTATTCGTGGAAGTGCTTCCCTCGCTTGAAGTGGCGGTGTTTTGGGTATTGCCGTCGTTTGTGTTCTGGCTGTTGGCATCGTTGGAGTTCGTATTGTTTTCGCTATTGCCGTCGTTGGTGCCAGTGTCGTTGGTACCAGCACCGCTCGTTGTATCGCGGGGGTTGCCCGTCGTGCCGGGGCCGCCGGTCGCGGAACCGGGGCCGGTGGCGTCGGGGGCGTTGCCGTTCCCGCCGGAGTCGTCGGACGGAGTAGCGGTATCGGTTTCGCCGGGCGTGCCGGCCAGTGGCTCACCCGGGCTGATTTGAGAGTCGGTTCCTTCTGATCCGATGCGGTTGGTGTCGCTCACATTCGTATCGTCGTCGGTGGACGATTGGGGGTCGGTGTTGTTGATGCGGTCGCCCGCTTGGCCGGCGGAGTCGCGGCTGTTGTCTTGGGTGGCGGTGTTTCCATTGTTGGCGTCGCGGTTGGTGTTATTCGCGTCGGTGTCCTCGGCGCGGCGGTTATTGGTGATGTCTCTCGTGCGGGTCGAATCGGTGACGCCGTTGGTTCGCCGCGTGCCGACGTCATTGGCGGCAGGGGCGCGGCGGAGGCCGGCGTCATTGGTGCGGACACTGTCGGTCGCTCCGTCGCCGTCGCGGACAATGAGGTCAGAATTACTGCTGCCGGTGTAGCCGCGATTTGCGCCGCCGGCGTTGGAGTTCACGTTGACGTTGTCTGCGGCTGCCGCGCCGTTCGCCCCGCCGCGACCGGCCCCCGCGGCCGCGGCGTTTCCGGTCGCGCTGCCGGCGCCGCCGGAAATCGTGCCATTAACGTCGACTGAACCGTTCGCCCGCGTTCCGCCGATTCCGCCTGCTCCGCCCGCCGCTGCGGTTCCGACCGAATCAGAAGTACCTGCTCCCGAGGCAGGGGTCGCGCCGGGCACCGTTCCGACGCCGCCCCGTTGATCGCCAGAGGTGCTCGGGCTTTGGGAGTGGGTTCGTCCATACGCGTCAACCGCGCCGCTCGAAGAAGAGGCCGGTTGGGCAGAAAGCTCGGCGGTGCTGGCCCGGGTCGACAAGTCGTCCCGTGCATCATCCTGGCATCCCAGCACGACAAACCCGCCAACAGTCAAAGACGCGGCGGCAAACAAACGGGGAAAGTTTTTCATGACTGCCCTCATTGATATCAGTATCGAGGTCAGTTGGTTCAGCGACGCCGCCACACCGACTCACCTCACGCTTTTGCAAGTACCACGCAAACGGTGAGCCTTAGATCGCCTAGACAGAGGAATTTCGAAATCTTTATGCCTGCTTGAATCGTCCACGCATCGAATGGTCGAGGTTGCTTTAAGCTGAAGTCGGAATCCACGGGCTGCAGTTGTCGGCAACGGCGTGCGAGACGAACTCATACGGATCGGGATTAATCCGTGCGCGTCAGGTCTCAATTTTCCAGCCGGCAGGGGCCGCTTCAGCGGCCCTGACTCGCGCGAAAATTAATCACGATCCGTATAAGAGGGGCGAGCGAGTTTACCGAAGCTGTCGCGAACGTCGTGTGTCAGCCCAGCCGCTTGCGGTTCGCAGGACCGGAGTGCGATTTTCGGGCTGCGAAACCGCAAGCGGCGATGGGAGGTGCCCGCTACGCTCGAGGAGAACTTGCTCTACCGCCGGGGATGCGGCTCGGGTGGAACGGTCACTTGCATACTAAGGCGGGCTTCCTGCACGCTGAGAATCACTGGTTTTTCACCTGCGGCCTGCGGGGGCAGGAGCGTCAGCGTGACGGCGTGCGGAGCCGGCTCGGCCAACAGGTCTTGCTCGATTAACGCCGATACTTCGACCACATTTTCCGCGGACACGCGCGCGGTGGCGTCTTCCAATGTTTTTACGGCTCCTCCAGCCGCGGCGAGGGAAAACGTGTAGCGGATTAACCGGGGCGATTGGTCCGCAACCCGCAGTCGCACGCTGAGCCGGGCCGGCGCGATGAGCGGCGGCGACACCGCCAGACGGACCATGCCACTTGACACTTCCGCGGCGTCGATCCGAATGGATGGGTCCGGCTCATCCGGCGTCGCTTGCGTCGAAAGGAGCGGCTGCAAGTCGACGCCCAGCAGCAGATACGCCGGATGCGGGTAGACGAAGCGGTCATCGGTCCGCTGCATCAGGTTGGTCTTCGGCAGCATCTCGTTCACGTTTGTCCCGCGGGCCAAGATCAAGAGTGACGGCTTTTGCGGATGAAGCTCGTTCGCTAGCTCGCCCCACTCGCGCGTCCACCGTGCCCCGGGGCGCATCTGCTCGAGGTAGTAGCAGTCGCGGGCGCGAAGCCCGAGTTGGCTGCGCCAGTCGATCTGGGCGTCGGGGAATCCGTAGAAGATGACTTGCGCCTCGCCGCGGGCGATGGCGGGGCCAATCGTCTTGTACATCTCCCACGGGAGGTACGGAGAGCGGTCCGCGGGAATGCTGTAATAGAGCGTTCGGGCGTAGTGAAACGAGAACGCTGCCAGCAGTGCGGCCGCGAGAATGATCGCCCGTCGCCCCCGGCCGCCCCACGCGCACGACGCACCGGCGGCGATCATCACGGCGAAGAGCGGAAACGCCGGGTAGATGTAGTGAATCGCCTTGCTCGCGCTAAACGAGAACAGCGCCACCCATCCTAGCCCGGCCGTAACCAGCAGCGCGTATTCTGTGCGCCGCGGTCCCTTCGCCCATCGGTAGACCCCGTAAAGGGCGGCGGGAATCGCCGGAAGAAATGGGACGGACGACTTGCTGAGCTGTTCGACGTAATACTTCCAGTCTTCGACGTGCTTGTCGTCCACGCCTTCGAAGGCGCGCTC
>JBKJRK010000026.1:0-5688 GCA_046593135.1 Tepidisphaeraceae bacterium
TTGATCAATGGGGGCCAAGGCTACGCCCTCGCAGACCTCGCCCTTCGCCCCTATAATCCGCCCCGATGAGCAGCTTTGATCGCGTCGCGAAACTTGCTTTGGAAGACGGCACGGTATTCACCGGCCGGCATTTCGGCCATTCCGGGACGACGGAAGGGGAGGTGGTCTTTAACACCTCGATGACCGGGTATCAGGAGATCCTGACCGACCCGTCTTACAAGGGGCAGATCGTCACGATGACGTATCCGCTCATCGGCAACTACGGCGTTAACCGTCAGGACGTCGAGAGCCGCCAGCCGCACGTTGCGGGGTTTGTCATCAAGGAACTGCCGCCGGTGTATTCGAATTACCGGGCGGACATGAGCCTGGACGAATACTTGAAGCAGAACAAGATCGTCGGAATTCAAGGGATCGACACGCGCGCCCTGACCCGTCGGCTGCGGCTGGATCGGACGATGCGTGGCGTACTGTCGAGTGAGATCGTCGACGACGTTCAACTCGTCGAGCGCGCCCGCAAGGGCAAGGAGATGGCCGGGGCCGACTGGGTTCAGGCGGTGAAGCCGGACAAGGAGTACAACTGGGACCAGGACCAGGGCGACTGGGGCCTCGGGAAGGTTGAGCGAGGCGACGGGTTGCACGTTGTAGCCATCGACTGCGGCGCTAAAAGCAACATCCTCCGCCATCTCGTCGAACGGGGCGTGAAGGTCACCGTCGTCCCGCCCGAGACGACTGCCGCCGAAATTATGGGCCACCGCCCCGACGGCCTGTTCGTTTCCAACGGTCCCGGCGACCCTGCGGCGTTGGACTATGCCGTCAAGCCGATCAAAGACGTGCTCGACAAGCTGCCGACCTTCGGCATCTGCCTCGGCCACCAACTCCTCGGCCGGGCCATCGGCGCGACGACCTACAAACTCAAGTTCGGCCACCGCGGCGGCAACCAGCCGGTCAAAAACCTCGACACCGGCCGCGTCGAGATCACCAGCCAAAACCACGGCTTCGCCGTCGACCAATTGTCCCTCGAGAAAAACGGCGGCGTCGTCACCCACCTCAACCTCAACGACAACACCGTCGAAGGCTTCCGCCACGCCAAGCTGCCCGTTTTCAGCGTTCAATACCACCCCGAAGCCAGCCCCGGCCCCCACGACGCGGCGTACCTCTTCGACGCCTTCATCGAGATGATCAAAACGAAGAAGCCGCCGACGGGTGCTCGCCTGGCCGAGCTTCAAAATCTCCGAGACGTGCCGTTGATGCGGTAAATGGCGGGTAAATACGGGTCTGCGTGGCGCCTCCGGATGGGAGCGGGGTGTGGGTGTTAGTGTTCATGCCGTATTTTGTTTTCCCTGGTAAAGTAGCAGCGGGTGAAAATGAGCCGCTCACGACTGATATCCGTCCCATTTCTCTGTCTCTACGTCGCAGCAGTGGCGGCGATTGTTCTCAATTTTGGGCGCGGTCGATGGGGTTCCGCTGCTTGGTTCCCGGGCGCCGTCGGCGTAACTGCGGCGCTCGCCGTCATTCCGCTGCGTTTTTTGCTAAAAAAATCACTTCTGGACAAATCAGCTAGTGACTGGGTACGAATCGTTTTCTTCTTCCTCTGTGGCATATTCCCATTCGCTGCAGTCCCATTCCTTGGTCGGGAGGACCTACTTCTTCTTTGTGGTCTGATGGTGATGTCGGTAATGTTTTTTGGGGCAGCGCTGGGGACACTTTTTCGATGGCCGGGCTTTCGTGGACCGCGCAGGCCGAATGAATGTCGTCGGTGTCGATACGATCTCACAGGCAACCGCAGCGGCATATGCCCGGAATGTGGCACGGCCGTCGATTTACCCCCGCAAATTTCAATCTGACCCGCGGTGTTTACTGGAAAGTGTTTCGACGTTGGGGGTTTCGCGCGTGTGCAGGTTTCGTCGGCGGGAGCGAGGCGATTAGACTGCGATCATGATTGAGCTGACTCCTGACGAAGCCCGCGCGCTCGGCGTTCTCATCGAGAAGTCGACGACGACGCCGGAGCAGTATCCGCTGTCGCTCAACGCGCTGACGGCGGGTTGCAACCAGAAGAACAACCGCGACCCGGTACTCGCCATGACCGACGATCAGGCGTTCGATGCCGTCGAAGGGTTGCGGGCGAAGGGGCTGGTCGTACGGATCGAGGCGGGGGCGGGGAGCCGCGTGCAGCGGTTTCGGCACAACGCGGGTGATCCGCTGCACGTCCGGGCGGGCGAGTTGGCGGTGCTGGCGGAGATGTTGCTGCGTGGGCCGCAGACGCAGGGCGAGTTGCGCGGGCGGGCGTCGCGGATGCAGCCGATCGAAACGCTGGACGTCGTGCGGGATTTGCTGCGAGCGTTAATGTCGCGCGAGGAGCCGCTCGTCCGCGAGTTGCCGCCGTCGCCGGGGAGCCGGGCGGAGCGGTATGAGCAGATGTTGTGCCCGGAGGCTCATGAAGAGCAAGTTGCTCCGATGGCCGAGGAGATGCCAGGAACCGTCCGTTCGCCGGCGGCAAGCGGTGGCCTGTCGGATCGCGTGTCGAAGTTGGAAGAAGAAGTCGTTGTGCTGCGCAGCGCGTTGCGCCGACTCGCGAGCTCGCTCGGGGAAACGGACGCGGCAGGAATAAAACCTATGGTTTGACTTGCGCGTTACCGCAGGTTGAGACGGGCAAAGACAGGCGAGGGGCGTGAACGGTGCAACTTAGGGTGCAACCCGGTGGTGCGAGCACCACCGGCGTTCAAAGAGTATTTCAATCTCGAGGGGTCTTCCAAACGCCGCCCGAACTTGCTCGGGCGGGACCGGAGTCAGATCCACTTCCGCACAATGATCGTGTCATTCTGCCCGCCGAAGCCGAAGCTGTTGGACATGGCGACGTTGAGCGTAGCCTTCCGCGCCTTGTTGGGGATGTAGTCGAGGTCGCACTCGGGGTCGAAGTTTTCCAGGTTCATCGTCGGCGGCAGCATCTGGTCGCGTAGCGCGAGCACGCAGCAGATCAGCTCCACCGCGCCGGCGGCCGCGATGAGGTGGCCCATCATCGACTTGATCGAGCTGACGGCGATCTTCTTCGCATCGTCGCCGAAAATCTGCTTGATGGCGTGGGTTTCGTTGCCGTCGTTTTCGCGCGTGCCGGTGCCGTGGGCGTTGATGTAGCCGATGTCCTTGGCGGATAGTTTCGCGTCGGCGAGGGCTTCGCGCATGGCGACGACGGCGCCTTCGCCGTCGGGGTGCTGGTCGGTGATGCGGAAGGCGTCGGCGGTGGAGCCGTAGCCGACGATTTCGGCGAGGATTTTGGCGCCGCGTTTCTGGGCGTGTTCGAGCGTTTCGAGGATGACCATTCCCGCGCCTTCGCCGAGCACGAACCCGCCGCGCAGGTTGTCGAACGGGCGGCTGGCCTTCGGGGGGTCGTCGTTGGCGGTGGAGAGGGCGGTCAGGCGGTTGAAGCCGGTGACGCCGAACGGATGAATCATCGAGTGCGCCCCGCCGCCGATCATGACGTCGGCGTCGCCCCGGCGGAGGATTTCCGTCGCCTCGCCGATAGCCTGGGTCGATGCGGCACACGCCGTGAGGCAATTGAACGCCGGGCCGCGGGCGCCGGTGAGCAGGGCGAGATGACTCAGGGGCATGTTCGGCTCCTGCTCCAACTCCCGCGTGACGTGCATGAGTTCCGTCGCAAGCTCGGCCCACTTCACGCTGTCGATCGAGCCGGTGTCCTGCTTCCAGGCCGACAGCGCCGCAGTGGTGAAGGCGTCGAAGTCGAGCGAGCCTTCGCCCGAGCCGAGGTAGATGCCGACGCGGTCGAGGTCGAGGGCGAAAGGAGTGCTGAGTGCTGAGGACTGAGGACTGAGTGGCGGAAGGCCGGCGTTGTCCCACGCCTGGCGGGCGGCCGCGAGAGCGAACTGCGTGTTCCGGCCGGCTCCGGAGTGGAGTTCCGTCGACTCGATGTGGTCGGCGAGGCGGAAGTCTTTTACTTCCGCCGAGATGCTCGTGGGGAAGGTGCTGGCGTCGAAGATCGTCGTCTTCGAGATCCCCGACTCCCCGTTGAGCAGACGCGGCCAGACCGCCTCGACGGAATGACCCATCGGGGTGATCCAACCCATGCCGGTAATGACGACTCGGTTCATGACTTTCTCGTAGGGTGTGCTTTAGCACACCATTCTCTTTAAAGAGGCGTGGTGTGCTGAAGCACACCCTACGCGACTATCGCGTTTAGCACGCCGTTCGTGCAAGGCAGTATGCCGAACACACGATACATCACTCTGCGCCTTAGGTTTCCTTGGCGATCAGCTTGCGAATCTTGGGCACAAGCCTTGCCGGAACAGGGATTCACGTCGTTTCCGAGGCGGAAGGGGCCGTAGCGATTTCAATCTCGGCGTCTTCGTCAGACTGATTCTCGTAGTGTTCTAGAATCTGACGGATCTTCTTTGCGCTTAGTCCCGGCGGGTAGATATTTGGGTCCTTTTTCATCTGTCTCCTCGCCGTCGACGGCACCGATATGCCTTCAACGCTTTGGCTTGCAAGTCGAAGGCTGTGACGACGAATAACTCTCCAGGAAGGACGCGGTACACTACTTTCAAGTAGCGACCGGCCCTTGTTTGTCCGAGCGCGATCAAGGAATCGTTCGATCCATTTAACAGCAGACCCGGTTACTCGATAACGTCGATAGCCTCTTGCTCGCGCACGCCATGATTGTAGATGTGCGGTAGATCGGTGTCAGCGTCGATCAAGAATCGAACCTGCATTGCTCATACCCGCTTAAAGACCAACGCCGCATTTTGTCCGCCGAGGCTGTAAACGCTGCTGACGGTCACGTTCAGGTCCGCATCGCGCGTTTCCGACTTCACGTTCAAGACTCGCCCGTCGATCACATTCTTGGTGTTTACCGCGCCCGGGATTTTACCGTGGTGCAGCGCAAGCACCGCCGCTGCCGCATCCACCCCTGACCCGGCGGCGAGGTTGCCGGTTTGGGCTTTAATGGGCGACAGCGGGATGCGGGACAGGCCGGCGCCGAAGACGTTATAAAGACCGGCGAGTTCGGCGCGGTCGTGGGCCGGGATGCCGAGTCCGCAGGGGACGAGGAGGTCCACCGCGGTGGGAGGGACTTTGGCATCCGCGAGGGCTTTGCCGATCGCGCGGGAGTAGCTGTGGCCGGCGGGGTCGGGCTCGGTGATGCGGTAGGTGTCCTGACTAGCGGCGAAGCCGACCAGCTCGGCGTAGACCCTGGCGCCGCGGGCTTTGGCGTGTTCGTATTCTTCGAGGATGAGTAACCCGCCGCCCTCGGCGGTGGCGGTGCCGTCGGCGTCGGCGTCAAAGGGGCGGACGGCGGTTTCGGGCGTGTCGTTGTGCGACTCGGTGCATCGCTTGAGCAGGATCTGTCGCATGTGGCTCATCGGCACGACCTTCGTCTCGGCACCGCCGCAGATCGCGAGGTCGGCCTTGCCGCGCTGGATGGTGCGGAACGCTTCGCCGATCGCGAGGTGCGAGCTGGCGTCGGCGCAAGTGATCGTGTTACTCGGGCCTTTCAGCTCGTGAACGATCGTCACGTGACACGCCAGCATGTTCGGCAGATACTTGAGCAGCCAGAGCGGCGTGAGCTGGCTCATGCCCTCCCGGCCCCAGCGCTGAAGGTCCAGCTTGTTGGGGTTCTGCTCCGACCGGGCGGCGGTGAGAGCCGCCGTGAGTTCGTTGAGATCAACGCTGATGAGTCCC
>JBKJRK010000038.1:0-3871 GCA_046593135.1 Tepidisphaeraceae bacterium
GCGAAGGACGCGAAGTATTGCGCGAAGGGAAATAGGCAGGTTTAACAGTGAATCCCTTCGCGTCTTACTTCGCAGTCTTCGCGCCTTCGCGGTTGTTTTAGAAACTCTAAGAATGAAGAAGTAGTTCAGACGAGCGCTTCGCGAATAAGCTCGGCGACCCGTGGCGAGTTGACCTCGCGCTTGCCAAAACCCGGCAGCGCCCCTTCTGCCACCGCGGCCGCCTGGGCGTCGGGGTAGTTGCTGACGAGCATCATTTTCACGTTGGGATAGTGAGTCCGCAGTTTTCGCATGGCGACCACGCCTTCGGTCGTGTCGAAACCGAAATCGAGTTGCCGGTTGAACAAAAGCAGGTCGGCCCCTTTGTCCAACACGTGCCGAAGTTCCTCGCCGTCGTCGGCCGACAGCACCTGCACGTCCTTCCCGACTCTCGAAACCGCGATTCGGAGATAACTGCTATCCGGGCCACAATGTCCGACCAAAACGACTTTCTTGCTCATGGAAAAACAAACCTTAAACGGAATGACGACAAACACAGACTCGCCCACTCCAACCATACGCACGCGGACTCAGCTCGGTTCCCCTCCTGGCGGTGCGACGAGTGTCATCCATTTTCGTGGGTGTCGTCGCCATCCGCCCCGCTTTTCGGCCCGTCCGACCGACGGAAGATGGCAAGCACTCGGTCGAGATGCACGACGAACAGCCGGTTGTCGTGTTCGAGTTCAACCGGTATCGCCTCGCGGGGATCGAACAGCACCTTGTCGTATTGCCGGATCGTCTGGTCCTCGTCATTCTCGATGGCCTTGCTGATGGCGATCACACGCCCGGTAATGACCGGGATCTCGTGGCTGTCGGGCAAAACGATGCCGCTCTTGGTTTGTCGCTTGTTGTCGTCCTTGCGGACGACGACGCGCTTGCCGATCGGCTCGATCACGTCGTACTCAATTCGGCGGGCGGAGGGCTTGGCTGACATGTTGGAATTGTAAGGCGCGTCGGCGAGCGGGGCGAACGTGGGAGAGCATAAATGATGCGTGAACCGTAAAACGTGAATTACTGGACGCATTCTTACGTTTCACTCATCACGCTTCGCGTTCCATATTTCACGCCGTCTTCGCCTTTTCGATCGCTTGCCGCCGGTCATCCGCGAGTTCGAGCACTTCGTCGAGCCGGCAGCGGCGGAGCACGTCGAGCACGCCCGCCCGGGCTGCGGTGAAGATGATCCGCCCGCGGGTGTCGCGGAGACGCTGGGTCGTCGAGATGATAAGGGTCAGGCCGGGCGTTGTAATGAGGTTGACGTCGGCCAAGTCGACGACCGCGCGCGTCCCGTCCGGCAAAGCCGCGATAAACTCCGGTTCGAGCCCGTCGACGCCCTCTTGCGTCAGGCTCCCCGACAAACGCAGGAGCCGGATGCCATCGACGTCCTGTTTCTCTAAGCTTGCCATGTCGACCACGCAATGAAACGCGCAGACAAAACCCGCGTGAAATTCTATGTCGCGCCCGGCACGTCCGACAAGAAAAAGGCCGTCACGATGGACGTCGCACCGTCTACGCCGGTTTCTCGCCCGGCGGAATCTCCGGCTCCGGCTCGGGCTCGACCAAGTCCTGGGCCATGCGACCCAGAAAAAACTGCAATTCCTGCTGCGCGACCGGCGCGGGCAGCGGGTCGCGGAGGTCGTACTGATGAGAATGGTCTTCTGCGGAATCGTCGCCCCGTTTTTCGCCTTCGGTGATAATATGGTGCTCGAACGTGACGGCGTCCTCGTGGCTCTGCATGATGACCAATTCGCCCCAACGCCAGGCAAGATGCACGCGGAGCGACAACTGATTGCCCCACGTGCTGACCCGGTGAACGATGCCTGCTTTCTCCAGGCCGCGCACGAGTTCTTCGACGCCGGGGAACACCGCGGACTCCAGGAATTCCTTGTAGTTGCGGTTGTACTCCTGCTGCATCTCCATCGCTTCACGTTCGGCCAACAGCTTCTCCGGCGGCACGTCTTTGAACGGCCGGACACGGCCCAGAAACCACTTGGCGAATGTTTTGTCGATCATTTCGCCACAAAGGTAGCCCCAAACGTCCCGCCAGTCACGGGCATAGGATTGTCCATGCAGCAGAAAACGATCGACGTCTCCATCCCCCACTCCCTCGGCCGCGACGGCGCCAGAGCCCGCCTGCAAGGCGGCGCCGACCTCCTCCGCGCCCGCTTCGGCTCGCAGATCGCCCGTGTCGAGGAAACCTGGACCGACTATCACGCCGACTTCAAGTTCTCCGCCATGGGCCAAAGCATCGCCGGCCGGATGGACGTCGAGGAAAGCGCCATCAAGCTCTCGGTCGACCTGCCGTGGATGCTGGCCATGATTGCGGACAAGATCCGGGGGAAGGTTGAGCAGGAGGGAAGGAAGCTGCTGGAAAAGAAGAAATAACGCGGATGCCGGATCGAACCGTCCGCTTTAATCTGCTCGAACTCCGCCTGCCCGCGCGGTAGCATTTTCTGTCGAGGATGACGATGGTGGTCAATACGGTTCCGTTTTCGTGGGAGCGCTGGATGAACGCATTTGAGAAGGTGCGTGACCGGCTGGAGCGCGCCACGGCGGCACTGAAGTCGGCGGGCGTGCCGTACGCGGTGGCGGGCGGAAACGCCGTCGCCATTCATGTCGCGCGAGCCGACGAGACAATGGTACGGAACACGCGCGACGTGGACATTCTCGTCCGCCGATCGGATTTCGACGCCGTGCGCCGGGCACTCGAGGCCCACGGGTTCATCTACCGACACGTTGCCGGTCTTGACATCTTTCTCGACGGCGCGGGCACCAAAGCGGGCGAAGGCGTACGTCTGCTGTTCGCCAACGAGAAGGTGCGCGCGACTGATCCCGCGGCGATCCCCGACGTGACCAACTCGGAAGACGCCGAGCAATTTCCGAGTCATTACGCTTGAGGCGCTCGTGCGAACGAAACTCATCGCATTCCGCGACAAAGACCGCACACACCTTCGGGACCTGATCGCAGTCGGCATGTTAGACACGTCCTGGCCGGCGCGCTTTCCAGGCGAACTAGGCCAGCGCCTTCAATCGCTGCTCGATGATCCGAACGGATGATCGGGGCGACTCGCCTTCGTCACAGGTTGCCCGTACCAGCTCTTGAGCGGTTTTCACCACTTTGTAGCGGCTACGCCTGCGTCGCCTCTTGCGGATCACGCTGACGGCACGAGGCGACGCAGGCGTAGCCGCTACCGCTCGCCATGGTGCAGTTAAAAACGCTCTAATAGTTCGTATACCCGCCGTCCTCACGCACGAAGTGCGGCGGTTCGGTCATGTCGGCGGGGTGGGCCTTGGCGGCTTCGCGGTTGAACTTGACGCCGATGCCGGGCGCGGTCGGGACGGTGAGGGTTGATCCTTTCAATTCAAAGTCGCACTGGAAAACATCCGGCAACATCCCGGCGGGCGGGAAAATCACTTCCTGCGGGCCGGCGTTGTCGCAGGCGAGGTCGATGTGCAATGACGCGGCGGTGCAGACGGGGCCGAGGGGGTTGTGCATCAGCACCTTGATGAAGTGCGTCTCGGCCATCGCGGCGATTTTTTTGGCTTCGGTGATGCCGCCGGCGATGCAGATGTCGATGCGGGCGTAGTCGATCAGCTCTTCCTCGATCGCCTGGCGGAACTCCCACTTGTTGGCCCACTGTTCCCCGGCCGCCAGCGGCACACGCGTTTGCTCGCGGATGCGGCGGTAGCCGTGCATGTGCTCGGAGCGGATCGGGTCTTCGACGACAAACAGGTTGAGCGACTCCACTTCCTTGCAGAACCAGACGGCCTCTTCGGGAGACAGCCGGGTGTGCAGATCGACCATCAGTTCCATCTGGTCGCCAACCGCGTCGCGCAC
>JBKJRK010000343.1:0-2981 GCA_046593135.1 Tepidisphaeraceae bacterium
CGGGGCAGGTGCTGCTGGACGTCGAAGGCGGCGACGATCGCGCAACCGCCGTGGTGCGCCTCGGCGACGGCAAGTTCCTCGTCGCCGGCACCACAAGCGCGTTCGCCGCCAATGTCGAAACGAACGCCGACTTTTTCGTCGCGCGGTTCAACGTAAACGGTACCCTCGACACCTCATTCGGCAACGGGGGTATTGCCGTCGCCGACTTCGGCGTCACGTCGTTCGATCGCGCCAACGATATGGTCGTGCTGGGCGACGGGCGGATTGTTTTGTTCGGACGGTCCACCGCCGCGGATGCTTCCGGGGACTTTGCGTTTGCAATGTTCACGGCGGGGGGCGTGTTGGATACGACGTTCGGGGACGGGGGTCGCGTATTGACCGACCTCGGCGGCGCCGACGCCGCCAACGCCGTCACCCTCGACGCCGCCGGCCGGTTCGTCGCCGCGGGCTCGACCGCCACCGGCACCGCCGGGTCGTTTGCCGTCGTCCGCTACAACGTCAACGGCTCGATCGACACCGGTTTCGGTCCTAGCGGCACCGGATCGCTTCTCGTGGATTTTCTAGACGGATTCGACGAAGCCCGGAGCATCATCCTCCAAAACGACGGCATGCTCGTCGCGGGCGGGCTCGCGACAACGGGCGACCCGGACGACCCGGGCTTTGACTCCGATTTTGCCGTCGCCCGCTTCACCGCCGACGGAATCCTCGACACCAGTTTCGGCACCGGCGGCAAAGCCATGACAGACTTTGCCGGCTTGGCCTCGATCAACAAGCTCATCATTCAGCCGGGCGGGAAGCTGCTGGCGTCCGGGCAGATCGTCTCGACGTTAAATGACGTCGGCGGCGCCGACATTCAGGTTGCTCTCGCGCGGTTTAATGCCGACGGGTCGTCGGATACTACCTTCAGCGACGGCGGCACATTCGTGCTGAACGTGAACACGGGCGGCACCAGCTCGCTGCAGCCGTCCGGGGCTTCCGATGTGGCTGCCCTGGCCGATGAGGCGTTGACGGACCTGGAAACAAAGTTCGAGCAGTTCCGCCAGGATTCGCAGGGCCTGGTCGTGCTCACCAAGGGCGGCGCGATTCTGCTGCTCGCGACGCAGGGAACCGACATCGCGATCGCCCGTGTCATCGGCGACGGGGGTTCGCCTTCGCTGTTCGTCGCGCTGATCCCGAGCATCTCCGAGATTGACGTGTCGTCGTCCACGTTCGTCGTGCGGTACGTCGACGATTTGTCCGTCGACGCCTCGCGGCTCGGTACGGGCGACCTTCGCGTTTCCGGGCCCAACGGGTTTAACCAACTGGCCGAGTTTGTCGAGGTCGTCGGCGGGAACAGCAATGCGGCGGAGGTCACGGCTCGGTATCGCGTGAAGCCGCTCGGGGCCGCGTTCGGCAAGTCGGATGAAGGCACCTATCTGATTGCGATCGAGCCGAACCGCATCGCGGACGTGAACGGCAACCTTCTCCAGAGCGGCCCGATTCCCGGCGCAAGCTTCACCGTGACGATCCCTGAGAATCTTGCCAATCTGCGCGTCGACGGCGCTCTGACGGGCAAGTTTCCGGGCGCGGTCGTGGGCGGGGCCAAGGCGGGCGGGGGCGCCGTTCGCGTCACCAACACCGGCCAGCTCGACGCAAAGGCGACACTCAAGGTGACGGTCTTCGCGTCCGCCGACTCGGAGCTTGACGAGACGAGCGACACCGCGATCGCCGTCATCAACGGCGTTAAGGTTGCGCTGAAGCCGGGACGATCGAAAGCGGTGAAGCTGAAATTCACCCAGTTCCCCGCGAATCTTCCCGACGGGAACTATTTCCTCATCGCACGGTTGGACAGCGACAACGCGGTGCCGGAGCTGAAGGAATCCGACAACAACGCCGCGACCGCGACGGCGATCAACATCGCCGCGCCGTTCGCCGACCTCTCCGGCACGCCGGGCGCGATCAAGGGAACGTTTGTGCCCGGGAAGAAAGTCTCGACCTCGGTCAAGATTCTCAACAGCGGCAACTCGGCGGCAAAGCAATCGATCCTGGTCGGCGTACTGGCTTCACCGGGGGATCAGACGGTCGGCGGCGACGTCTCGCTCGCCACGCCGACGGCCAAGCTCAACATTCCGGCGGGCAAATCGAAGTCGGTGAAGCTTTCGTTCACAGTTCCGTCGGGCCTGGCACCCGGCAACTATTTCCTGCTTGCGGTGTTGGATTCCAACGGCGAGCTGGCGGAGAAGAACGAGGTGAACAACCTCGTGGTGCTCGGGCCGTTCATGATCCTGTAGCGGGCGGGGAGCCGTTTTTTGTGAGCCGGTCCAACTGTTCCTGAAGCTTCCTGACCTGGTTGCGCAGCTCCGGCAGGTGGCGGAGGGCGCCCTGCTCGCGCAGCCACTGTCGTTGCGGCAGCGCCGGCGCGCCGACGACGACCGACTTGGCCTCGACGTCTTCGGCGATGGCGGTGCACGCGCCGACCATGGCCCAGTCGCCGATCTTGATGTGGTCGCGCACCGCCGCCTGGCCGCCAATCACCACACCCGCGCCCAACGTGACCGACCCGGCAATACCGGTCTGGCCGGCGATGAGACAGTGCGGGCCGAGCCGGGCGTTGTGGGCGACCTGCACCAAGTTGTCGAGCTTGCTTCCCCGGCTGACACGCGTCGTGCTGAACTTGGCGCGGTCGATGCACACGCACGAGCCGATTTCCACGTCGTCTTCGATGACCACCGTCCCGATTTGGGGCACCTTCGCGTGCTTCGTCCCGTCCCAGCGGTAGCCGAAGCCGTCGCTGCCCAGCACGCTGCCGGCGTGGATGATCACGCGGTTGCCAATGGTGATGCGTTCGCGCACGACGACCTGCGGGAACAGTTCGCAGTCCTCGCCCAGGACGACGTCGTCGCCGAGAAAAACGCCGGGATGAAGAACGGTGTTGCGCCCCGTACGAACGCGCTCGCCGATGAAGACGAACGGGCCGACGGCCGCCCCGTCGCCGAGCCGCG
>JBKJRK010000501.1:0-11543 GCA_046593135.1 Tepidisphaeraceae bacterium
CTGGCGAAGCTTGATGAGATCGCCGGCGCGCCCGATGACGCCGAGCGGATTCGTCGGCTGTACCGTCGGCTCTACCAGCGCCCGCCGACGGCGGGGCAGATTGAAGCGGGCCTCACGTTCGTGCGCGACGCGTCGACGGCTCCGACGTCGGAGCCCGCCTCGAAGCACGCCCCCAACGCGTGGCGGTACGGCTTCGGCGCGTACGATTCGGCAAACGACCGGATCGCGTCGTTCACGCCGCTGCCGCATTTCACCGGCGAGGCCTGGCAGGGCGGGCCGAATTGGCCCGACCCGGCGCTCGGCTGGGTCCAGCTCACCCCCACAGGCGGCCACGCCGGCAACGACCTCGCCCACGCCGCCGTCCGGCGGTGGGTCGCGCCGCGCGACATGACGATCCGCATCGAAAGCGCCGTGTCCCACGACTTTAACCCCGGCGACGGCGTCGCCGCCCGGATGGTCTTCAGCCGAACCGGCACGCTCGGCCATTGGCAGCTTCACAAGTCCAAGGCCGAAGCAACAGTTGATCGCCTGGCGGTGAAGCAGGGCGACACGATCGACTTCGTCGTGGACATCCTCGGCACCCTGCAAAGCGACATGTTCACTTGGGCGCCCGTGATTCACGCCCTCGACACGCCGCCGGGTACCCTGCTACCGGTCAAGTGGAACGCCCAACAGGAGTTCACCGGCCCGCCGCCCGCGCCCCCCGAGCCGATGGACGCCTGGGCGATGTACGCGCAGGTGTTGCTGCTGAGTAATGAAGTGGTGTTTGTGGATTAGGTGATGGCCGAGCGCACCCGGATCTATCTCGACAACAGTGCCATCAACCGGCCCTTTGACGCGCAGTCGCAGCCGAGAATTTCATTGGAAACACAGGCTTTGGTTGCAATACTTGGCATGGTCGGGCTGGGCCAAGTTGAGCTTGTGGCGTCTTCCGTTATTGCGTTCGAGAATTCCCAGAACCCAAAGACGCCAATGGGTCGACAAGGTCGTCCGGCTTGCGGCAATCGAGCAACGGTCTGACGAGAAGGTCTATAATCGGGCGATCGAATTACAGTCGGACGGGGTGAAGCCGGTGGACGCCCTCCACCTCGCTGCCGCAGAAGTGGCTGGCGCAACCTACTTCATTACCTGCGACGACCGTCTACTGAAGCGATACGTCGGACCGTTGCACGCCACGCTCTGAACCCAACAGAGTTCCTGATCACGTTTCGAGCCGGAGCCTGACATGCCCAAAACGTTGAGCGAACGAGAGGTGATTGAAGAGGCCTTGGACGTTCTGCTTAAACACATGGAACCCGCCAAGGTCGCCAAGTTTCTCGCCGTCTGGCAGACCGACGGGCAGAACTACCTGGACGTTCGCGATCAGCTTTTCAGCGGGGTAACGGTTGAGGAGCTGTACAAACGCCTCCGTGAGTTTGAAGCAACTCGCTGACCGGCATGGTGGGATGGATTCATGCGGTCATGCTCTGATAACGCCCGAATCACTTTTTCTCGTCGCGACCTCCTCTCCCGTTGCGGCATGGGCCTTGGTGCGCTCGGCTTGGCGAGCTTGCTTGGAGACACGGGACTACTGACCAGCGCGGCGCGGGCGCAGTCGGCCGATTCGGCCAACCCCCTGGCCCCGCGCGTGGCACCGTTCCCGGCGCGGGCGAAACGCGTGATTCACTTTTTCCTTAACGGCGGGCCGTCGCACGTTGATTCGTTTGACCCTAAGCCGATGCTCGAAAAGTACGCCGGCCAACCCCTGCCCGGCGGAAGCCTCAAGACCGAGCGTAAGACCGGCGGGGCGATGCCGTCGGCGTGGAAGTTCAACCGCTATGGGCACAGCGGCCTGGAAGTCAGCGACCTGTTCCCCCGCGTCGCCCAGTGCGCCGACGACCTGTGCGTCATTCGGTCGATGAAGGCGGAAGTGCCCAACCACGAGCCGTCGCTCATGCTCATGAACTGCGGCGACGCCCAGATGGCCCGGCCCAGCATGGGGTCGTGGATCACCTACGGGCTCGGCAGCGAAAACCAGAACCTCCCCGGCTTCGTCGCGATGTGCCCCGGCGGGTACCCGATCAAGGAAACGGAAAACTGGACGAACGGGTTCCTGCCCGGCGCTTACCAGGGCACGTATGTCGACTCGCAACACACCAACATCGACAAGCTGATCGAAAACGTCCGCAATCAAAGCATCCCCCTGGCCGCCCAGCGAAAGCAGCTCGACCTGCTGCGGCAGATCAACGGCGAGCACCAGCACGCGCTCGGACGGGCGGCCGACCCGCGCCTCGAAGCGCGGATCCAATCCTTCGAGCTCGCCTACCGCATGCAGACCGACGCCGCCGAGGCGTTCGACATCGCCAACGAGCCGGAGCACGTGCGGGCGATGTACGGCGACATGAATAAAGTTCATCCCCGCCAGACGCTCATCGCCCGGCGTCTCCTCGAACGTGGCGTGCGTTTCGTGCAGCTCTGGCACGGCGCCAGTCAGCCGTGGGACAGCCACAGCGACATCAAGAAAGCCCACGGCGAGCTCGGCGCCCAAATCGACCAGCCGATCGCGGGATTGATTCAGGACCTCAAGCAGCGCGGCATGCTCGACGACACGCTGGTCATCATCGGCGGCGAGTTCGGCCGCACCCCCGTCTCCGAAGCCGGCTCCGGCCGCGACCACAACCCCTACGGGTTCTCCGTCGTCCTCGCCGGCGGGGGCGTCAAAGGCGGCGTCGCCCACGGCGCGACCGACGAGTTCGGGTTCAAAGCCGTCCAAGACGTCGTCCACGTCCACGACCTCCACGCCACCGTCCTCCACCTGCTCGGATTCGACCACGAAAAGTTTACGTACCGGTATGCGGGCCGGGATTTTCGGCTGACCGACGTCCACGGGAAAGTCGTGACGCCCATTCTTGCCTGATTCCCGTAGGAATTGCGGCGCAAGTCGAACGCGTGTGCGTCTTCGGCGCTCTTACGCACGATGCTTGTTTTTCCCGACACGCCGGGGCAGAGCGCCTATTCGGTTGCCAGTCGCGCGCCCATCGTCGCGAGGGGCGCTAACCGTTCGGTGTCGACTTCATGCGCACACCACGCGATGCCGCGCAGGACGAGGACGCGGAACAGCGGGTCGTCGAACGTCCAGTTGTAGTGGCCCAGAATGTTGACGAACACGCGGCCCGTGGTTCCCGCAGGCTCGAAGGTCCAGAGCTGCGGCTGCGGGGCGTTGTCTTCCGTGCTGTTGGCGAGAGCGTGGATTCGTCCCACGTCGCCGATCATTTTCCAGTACGACTCGTCGACGAAGTGGACGCGCTCAAAGCCGCGGGTGATGGGGTGGTTTGAATCGGGGAAGGAGAGGTCGAGCGGCCCGTGGCGGTATTGGGTGACGCCTCCGCCGCGGGAGGCGAGGCCGATGCGGTCGGCCAAGGCGTCCGGGGCGTCGCGGCCGTTGACGGCGAAGTGGAGGTAGACCAGCCCGCCGCCTCGTTTCAGATAAGTGTCAAGCTGGGCGGCTTTGTCGGCGGTCCAGTTGGGGTTGCTGGAGAAAAAGACGACCACGTCCGCGGTGTCAAATTGCTTCGGCTCGGGCCAGCCGAAAGCGGTGTCGATCTCGACACCTTCGGCCCGGCCGAGAAGTTGCGCCCAGCGCTTTTGCCACAAGGGATAATCGTGCTCGCCCGGGCCGTGGTCCTTCGGGCCGGCCGCGAGGAGGATGTGCAGCGGGCGCGGCGTGGAACGTGTAGCGGATTTCGGCGATTTTTGTGGCGCGGGCGTCTCGCCCGCGTTTGGATTTTTGTTGGAAGACGCGGGCGAGACGCCCGCGCCACGTTGAGCCTCACGGCCCGCTTTCAGCACCGCATCCACTTCTGCCCGCGTTCGCGGCGTCGGCGCCCCGGGGATTTCCGGCTTCGCCGGTTCGAGCGGCGGGGCGAGTATAAACGTCATAAGGTCACGCAGGGCCGCCTTGCCGATCGTCTGGTCGATGCCGTGGGGCATGATCGACGTTGCGAGCGGTTCCATCGACTTGATCGCCGCCCGCTCGAGGCGCGTCTCCTTCCCGCCCGGCTCGCCGACGATCACGGCCGTCTCGCCGTCGGACCGCGGCACGCCGGCCAATACGTCGCCGCTCGTGAGGGTGATGGCGTAGGCGACGTGGTCGGGGTTGATCGCGGCACTGGGGAGCGTCACGTCCTGCAACACCGACGCGTAGTCGCGGTGGTGCAGGTTCGACAGGTCCGGGCCGATCTTGCCCGTTCCGTCTTCCCGGAGGCGATGACATTTCGCGCACATCGCCTGCTCAGAATGAAAGGCCGCCCGCCCGCGTGCCCAGTTGCCGCCGGCCAGTTCCGGCGGCGGAGCGGGTTCGGCATCGGCCGCATCGGGGGGAACTGACGATTCCGGCCGGGCCGACGGCACGAGCATCCGGCGGAGCGCCAAAGCGCGCGGGCGCGGGTCTTCGTTGGTGTAATACGAAACAGCCAGGGCGACGGGAGGGGCGTCGCCGTCGCGCGTGTTGATCGAGAGCGTCAACGACAGCCATTGCTTCGGCGCCAACACTTTCACGCGCGTCGCATCGGCGACAAGCTCGATCGCCGCCGAATCCGGCGACTGCACCGAAACGCCGCCGCCCGCGAACACGAGCGTGACGTCTTCCGGCGTCGGCTCGTAATCCAGCTTCGAGCCCGGTTGCACGGCGGGGCGGAGCATGTTCGACAAGTCGAGTCGTGCTTGCAGGCGTAAAACGCCTTTTCGCTTCATCTTTTCACGCAACACGTCGTGCTCGGCGCTGCCGGTGGTCAGCGCGTTGGATGCGGCGAAGTCGAGGTGGGGGAGCCAGCCGGTCCACTCGGGCGTGCCCTTGCCGTCGCCGGGCGTCCAGGTGGCGAGAACGCCGCCGAGGTCGAAGGCGAGATCGACGGCATCGACCTGCGCGACCGGACTGTTGGACGGGTTCAAGCCCGGCAACGTGATGGCGTAGCCGACGGCGCGGGACATCGGCGCGGTCTGGACGACGAGCGTCCGCCGGTCGGGCGTGACGGACACGCCGAGCACGTCAAGGCCGAAACGCGGGGCCAGCAACTGGCGTTTGACGACTTCATACCCCGGCCGCAGCACCTCGAAGCGGTCGGCCGCCGACACGGCGTCGCCGAACTCGATCGTTGCTTTTTCCGCGAGGCCTTTGAGTGACGCGAAATCAAGCGGGCGGTCGAACGCCACGCGCACTTCGCGGGCGCCCGCGGGATACGCGAACAGAGGCTGCGGGCGCGGCGCCGGGCGGTCGGTGTAAGTGATCTTGTACAGCGCGCCTTTCCCCGCCGGGCCGGTGCCCCAGTCGGGCGCGCCGCCGTGGGCGGCGAGGACGGCGTCGCCGGCCGGCGACACGCACACGTCGGCGAGGAGCATCGTGCTGCCGGCGAGCAGGTGATTCTGTACGACGTAGCCGGCGGGCGTCTTCACGAGCTGGGTGCGGAAGAGCTTTCCGCGCGAATAGCCGGTGACCAGCGCGTCGCCGCGCCAGGCTTTGGGCCCGAAGACGGGGCCGCCGTTGACCGGCTCGTTGAATGCCAGGCCGCAGGTGGATTGGTGCTGCGGGCGGTAGTCGAAGACGCTCGGTTCGTCGATCACGCCGGGCAGGTGCTTTGGGTGTCGCGGCGGGAAGCCGTAGTGCCGACCCGGCCGGATATGGAGCAGTTCGTCGAACGGGTTGCCGTTGGGGAGCCAGGTCGCGCCCTCCTGGTCGGTGGAGAACAGGTCGCCTTGCGCGTTGAACGCGAGCGAGACGGGAATGCGGATGCCGGTGACGACGGTCTCGCGCTTCGAGAAATCGGGCGCGATCCGCTGGATCGTGCCGCGTTCGTTTTTAAGGTCGTAGCCGGCCTTGCCGTCGGGGCCGATGAGGTAGGCGTTGGCGTAGTTGGCGGTGGCGAGGCCGAACAGCACGCTGCCGTCGGGCTCGAGCGCGACGCCGAGGGCGTCGACGTTGATCGGCAGCGGAGTCCAGCCGCCGGCGATCACGATTTCCTTATCGGCTTTGTCGTCCTTGTCGGTGTCGACGATCAGCGACACTTTTCCCTTGGCGGCGACGAACAAGCCGTTGCCGTGGGGATAATTCGGCGGCGTCAGGGCCGTGCCGATCGGGCTTTGGACGCGGCCCTTGTTGTCCCAGAACAGCTCGGCGTGGTCTTCGAGGCTGTCGCCGTCGGTGTCGGAGAGAACGTAAACGTTTCCGTCGTACGCGACCGCGACGAGCTTTCCGTCGGGGCGGTAGCGGAGGTTGTTGATGTTGGTGAGATCGAGCGGGAGCTTCCGGACGCTGAACCCGGGGACGAATACTTGCACCGCCGGCGGGTCTTTGACCGCGACGAGCGGCCGGGCGCCGGCGGGCTGCGACGTGGCGGGGGTTTCGCGGATGAGCGGGTATTTTTCGTCGAGATACGCCTGCACGCGCGCGAGGTCGTCTTTGCCGAGCACGTGATCGTACAGCAGCACCTCGGCGATCCGGCCGTCGAAGAAGCCGCGGAGGTAGGGGGCTTTATTCGGCTCGTTGCTGTAAAGGCGGGCGCCGACGGCGAGGCGGTCGAGGCTCATCTTCGACACCGTGCGATGGCGCTGACCGGCGGCCTTGCCATCGATCAGGAGGCGCACGCGGCCGGGGTCGGCGGCGACGGGGAGGGCGATGACGTGAAACGTGTCGAGGTCAAAGCCGCTCTGGGCAGGGTGGTTGGTAAACAGGTTGACGAAGTCCTGTGCGCCGGCGCCTTCGAGGTTGAGCGTGTCGAAGCGGGGGCTGCCGAACGGGCCGAGGTCGATGTTTAAGCCGGTTTGGTAGTCGTTCTTGCCCACGGCCGCGGCGGAGAATAAGGCGCGAAAGTCGCCGGCGGAGGTATGCGGTGCGGCGACGAGGATGAGGGTGGCCGTATTGAGCGGCTCGCGCGAGGCGGCGAGGGTGAGGCAATCGTCGACGCCGTCGAAGCGGAACGAAGCCACCCCGCGTCCGGCGTCCGGCCGCTCGAACATCGGTTGGGCGGCGGCTGCGGGTTGGGCAAGATGTAGCTTGTTGCCCGAGCCGTCGAACCACACGCCGGCGGGCTTGGCGTCCTGCGGCGCCGGTTTGTGCTCCTGTTCAAACGCCTGCACTTGCCGCGACGCGTCAAGCCAAAGGACCAGCCCGTCACGAACCGCCAGCCGCTCGTCCGCCCATTTCTCCGGCGCCGCCGGCGCGGCCTTACAGGCCGACAACAACGCCAAAACGAACCCACACGTCGTAAACAATCGATTGCTCACCCGTTTCTCCGGTAACGACATTACGACCCGAAACCGCCCCCGCGACCGATCATTTTTTCACGGGTCGCCCCACTTTACTCGTGGCAAGGTGCGGCGGATATCCGTGGCAACGCTTCGGCGCTCGGGATACAATCTGTGGCCGGATTGTAGTCCCCCGTAGTTTCTCACCGTGAGGTCGTGCCAATGTCACTCGGAGCCAAAGTGGGTCATGTCGTTGAAAACGCGGACATCGACCGCGACACGCCGCAGCCGGAGATTCATGTCGAAGAGAAGCGGCTTTCGCTGCACGACTTCCTGAAGACGGCGGTGAAGATCAACGGCTCGGACATCCACCTCCAGGCCGGCTCGATTCCGATGATCCGCGTCGACGGCCGGGCCCGGTTCCTCGACGTGCCGGCACTCGACGACGAGGAGATGAAGGGGTACGTCGATCAGATCATCAAGTCGCAGGCCGAACCGACTGAAAAGCGGCACACGCTCGACCACAAGGGCGCCGTCGACGTCGCCTACGCGTTCGAGAAGGTCGCGCGTTTTCGTACCAATATTTTCCACAGCCGGGAACGGTATGCGTTGGTCATGCGTCGAATCGTGACGAAGATCCCCAACTTCGAAGACCTGAACCTGCCGCCGTTCATGGAAAAGATGTCGGAGTTTCACCGCGGGATCGTGATCGTCTCGGGGACGACGGGTTCGGGTAAATCGACCACGCTGGCGGCGGTCATCGGCAAGATTAACCGGACGCGGAGCGAGCGGATCATCACCGTCGAAGACCCGATCGAATACCAGCACGAAAACGCGAAGTCGCTGGTGTCTCAGGTTGAAGTCGGCGCCGACAGCGAGAGTTTTGAGTACGCGTTGAAGGCGATGATGCGTCAGGACCCCGACACCATCCTGATCGGCGAAATTCGTGACACGTTTTCGCTCAGCACCGCGCTGCGCGCCGCGGACACTGGCCACCTTGTCTTCACGACCGTCCACGCGACCAACGCGCCAATGACGATCGAACGTATGGTGTCGCTGTTCGACCACAACCAGAAGGAGCTTCAGCAGACGCAGCTCGGCTTAAACCTCAACGCCGTGGTGTGCCAGCGTCTCGCCAAGCGGCGGGACGCCAAGGGCCGTATCCCGGTCAACGAGATCATGGTGGCGACGCCGCTTGTCCGTAAGTACATTATTGAAGGCGAGTTCGAAAAATTGAAGGGCGCCGTCGGCAACCGCGAGGCGGGCAGCCAGAGCTTCGACCAGCACCTGACCGAGCTATTCCAGAAACAAATCATCGACGTCAGCGAAGCCAAACGGCTGGCCAGCAACGTCGACGCGCTGAACTTAGCCCTCCGCGGCATCAGCAACAGCGACTCGCGGCTGCGTTGAGCGGGCCTGCACAAGAAAATGCCGCGATCTCGTAGGTTTCCGGCCCCGTATTGGTACAATGCTCACCCGCCTTCTCGGCAAACGCCGATAAGGGCGGGGAATTAGAACCTGTTTCACAACCCTTGCCGGCCATGAACTCCCGGCGGGGTTTAGAGTCTCTCATTTGCGGTAAGTAACGGCGTCTCCTGCGGTTGCCTCGTGGTTTCACACCACCCGCGACCGTAAGCCACGCCGGCCTGTGATCTGAGATCGGAATCTCAAATTTGAGATTTGGAATTTCAGATTCAGGAGCCGCAGAAAGAACCGACTGTCATGGCTACCGATCCGCGTTTTCTGGCCGAATCCGGCCGCGAAGTCTTCACCGGCAACGAAATTCTTGTCAAAGGCGCCCTCGAAACCGAAGGCGGCGTGCACCTTTTGACCGGCTACCCGGGCTCGCCCGTGGCCGGGTTTTTTGACGTCTGCGGGCACGTCAAAGACCTGCTGAACAAGAACGGCGTCCGCGCGTTCCAAGCCAACAACGAAGCCCTCGGCGCCGCCGCCGTGGTCGGTTCGCAGATGGCCCCGTGCCGCGCGATTGCCACGATGAAAAGCGTCGGCGTACACGTGGCGTCCGACGCCCTCGCCATCGGCAACCTCGCCGGGGCACATCCGCAGGGGGGGGCGGTCATCATCATGGGCGACGATCCGTGGTGTGATTCGACGCAAGTCCCTGCCGATTCTCGCTTTTTGTGCGAACACCTCCGCATGCCCGTTGTCGAGCCGGGCACAATCCAGGAAATGAAAGACTGGATCAACCTGAGCTTCAAGCTCAGCCAGGCCGCGGGGTTGTTCATCGGGTACGTCGTGACCACCGCCCAAGCCGACGGCGGCGGCACGGTCGATTGCAAGCCCAACCAGTTTCCCACAATCAATACCAAGCAGCAGTTCGCGCTCGACACCCAGTCGATCGACCTCGGGAAAGTGCTGTTGCCCCCCCGCACGTGGCAACAAGAACTGAAGATGCCCGAGCGCCACGCCGCGACGGTCAAGGCCGCGCGCCAGTTGGGGCTGAACCGAATAGTTGCCAGTTGCCGGTTGCCAGTTGCCAGTGAAGGCAAAGGCGACGGCTCTTCTACTGGCAACTGGCAACTGACAACTGGCAACTCTCCCCTTGGCTTTATTGTCACCGGCATGGCCGGGCCGTACCTGGAGCACGTGCTGGCCGACCTCGGCCTTTCAGGCGTGTTCCCGATCCTCCACATGGGGATGAGCTACCCGGTCGACATTCAACTCGTCCGCGAGTTCTCGGCGTCGTGCAAAAATATGATCGTGATCGAGGAACGCCGCAGCTTCCTCGAGAAAAACATCCGCGACGGATTCTTCCGCGAGCTCGATCACGCCGAGGCCGCCGACCTGTCCGGCCGCCTGTTCGGCAAAAAATTTCCCAAGAAGCCGTGCGTTTCACGTAACGCCGCCTCGGGCAGTGCCGGCATCGCGTGCGCCGCCCCCGCCGTCGCCACCGACAGCCGCACCGCGGCCGACCAGGACCTCTGCGAAGGAATTCCCGAAACCCGCGGCCTCAACGCCTCCGTCCTCGCCCAACTTTTGATTCCGCTCATCAAGGCCACCGAAGAAGTCCCGCCCGAGCTGCGCAACGGCCGGCTCAGTGCCGAGATGGACATCATCCGCAAGGCCAGCAAGCGCACGCTCGAAGTGATCGGCGTCGAAGAGATCGTGACCCGCACGCCGACCTTTTGCCCCGGCTGCCCCCACCGCGACAGCTCGGCCACCCTGCTTGAAATGCGCCAGAACCTGGCCGACCCGGACTACATGGCCAAGCACCACGGCATGGGCCCCGTCGACCTCGTCGCGCACGGCGACACCGGCTGCTACACCATGCTCATGTTCGCACCCACCGAACAGCTCATGCACAACTACTCGGGCATGGGCCTCGGCGGCGGCACCGGCTCGGGCATCGACCCGTTCATTACGAACAAACAGCTCGTGTTCATGGGCGACGGCACGTTCTTCCACTCCGGCCAGGTCGCGATTTCCAACGCCATCAAGCTCGGCCAGGACCTCACGTTCATCATCCTGGAGAACAAGACCACCGCCATGACCGGCCACCAGGAGCACGCCGGCACGGAGGTCGACGTCTTGGGCAACCGCTCATACATCCAGGACATCGAAGACATCGTCCGCGGCATGGCCGGCTCGTCGCCGCTGACGGTGGTGAAGCTGCGCCCGGACGACCGCAGCGCGTACCGCAGCGTGCTGGAAAAAACGATCCTCTCCGACGGCGTGAAGATCGTGATCGCCGACAAGGAGTGCGGCATCACCCACCACCGTAAGGAGATGAAGAAGGAGCGGGCGATCGTGAAGAAGCACGGCTACCTGCCGCGCAAGACGCACATGAACATCACCCCCGAAGTGTGCGAGGGGTGCCTGGAATGCACGAAGGCCACAGCCTGTCCCGGCCTGACGACCATCGACACCGATTACGGCCCGAAGATCGACACCGACCTGACCTGGTGCGTCAACGACGGCGCGTGCGAACGCGTGCGGACGAGCAACGACTACGGCACCGGCGTCAAACCCTGCCCGAGCTTCGAGCAGGCTACCGTCGTCCGCAAGCGCCGCCGGCGGTACATGTTGCCGCACATGGCGCTCGACAAGCTCCCCGAGCCGACCCACCTCCACGACATGAGCCGCCCCGGCACCGCCTGGCGCGCCCACATGGCCGGCGTCGGGGGAATGGGCATCGGCGTCGTCAACGCCATCCTCGTCCGCGCCGGCCACAAGGAAGGCTTCCGCGTCGTCTTTTCCAACAAGAAAGGTTTGGCGATCCGCAACGGCGGGGTTTACAGCCAAATCACATTCGTCAAAGACGACGACGGCAATAGTAATAGTGACACGGGCTGGTAGCCCGTGCC
>JBKJRK010000524.1:0-7404 GCA_046593135.1 Tepidisphaeraceae bacterium
CTTTGGTGAACCGCGTTGCAGACGCCGTCGACACCCAGGTCATTGATGCCGCCAACGCGATCAAGGGAAATAAAGCCTTACGCATTCATCGACTCCTCGGGCGTGACGCCCGGAAAAAAATGAGAAATAGAAGTGTGTATTTCTTCGATAGACACGGAGAGATGCAAACGAGAAACAAACTTTTCAGCGGCCGATCGAAATGACCGTCCGCAGAACGAAAGCTTCCTCCTTCCCATCCGGCGAAAAGGAAATGCAGTCAAGTCCAAAATGTGGAACGCGGCGTGTGCGCCGCGGCTAATGAGACTCCGCCAGGATCGGCAAAGAATAGCGAAGCTTCTCCCACCCCGCAAGATAAAAGCGTGTCGTGTATTCCGTATTACCGTTGCCCCGTTGCGACGCATTTCCGGGCGGCTGTTTTCAGAGCGCATCGGCGGACGGCCTGACGCCGGAACGTTCGGCGCAGGCGTCATAAACGGCGGACCCCTTCACGTGGTTTCATCGCCGGCCGGCGGGATTTCGAGTTGTTTTGCCTTCGACGTCCGGAAATTGGATATCTCTTCCGGGTATCACACACCGGTGACCCGCCGGAGGAAAGACCAACCATGACCGCGCGTAACAAGCAGAATGCGTCGAAACCGCTCGTTGCCGTCGAGGCGCTGGAAACCCGCCGGTTGTTGTCGGCGGCGCCGGCGGTCGGGACGGCGGAATTGATTGCGGGGGAATTGAACGTGAACGGCACGAAGGGTGCCGACGTCATCCTCGTTTCCATGAACTATTCCGACCCGATGGCTACGACGGTTGACGTCAGGGTGAACGACGCCTTGGTCGGGAACTTTGCACTCGACCAAATCACCGGCGCGGTCCACGTGAACGCCGGTAAAGGCGACGACTCCGTCCGGTTCGACGAGTCAACGGGCCTTGTCCCGCTCCGGCTGTTCGCCGACGGCGGACAGGGCGACGACACGCTCGTCGGAGGCTCGCTGGATGACGGACTCCGCGGCGGAAACGGCGACGACGTGCTCTACGGCAACGACGGGTACGACGCCCTGTTCGGCGGAAACGGCAAGGACCTGCTCGCCGGCGGGTTCGGCGACGACGAACTCGACGGCGGCAACGGCAAAGACACGCTCTACGGTGAAACCGGCGCCGACACCCTTCGCGGCGGCAACGGCAAGGACCTCCTCGACGGCGGTGACGACGCCGACAACCTCGACGGCGGCCGGGGCAGCGACGAACTGACCGGCGGACTCGCCGCCGACCTGTTCGCTTCGAGCGACAAGTCCTCCGAAATCCTCGACAAGGCCGACGAAGACGTCTACACGCCGGCCAAGCCCGGCAAAGGCGGCGGCCTCGACGACGGACCGGAAACCGAAGGCGCCAAAGGCTCCGCGTAACGCGTCCCCGCCAGCATTCCTCGGCGAAGCGCCGGCAACAAACGACCCGAGACAATCCCGTCCCGGCGCTTCGGTCATTCCGGAGCGTCGGGACTTTGCGTTTTGCGGCGGGGAACGAAAATGTGGAATTATACAGGTCGTGATTAATCCTCCCGCGAGTTCTGGGCCGCTGAAGCGGCCCTGCCGGCTGGAAAATTGAGACGTGACGCGCACGGATTAATCCCGATCCGTATTAGAACAATTTCACCCCAACCATAGCGATGTTACCAGCCGCACGTAAGCCCGGCCGGCCGCTTGCGGTTTCGCAGACCGTTTTGCGCCTTTCCGGTCCGCGAAACCGCAAACGGCGGGTTGGGTTTAACGGCGTTCTCGCGGGTTCTTGAAGGCCGAAAGGGGCGAAGCGGAGGACGCTACGCCGCGTGGTGGACGAACTGGTCGTACAAGCAGGCGTATTTTCCGCCGGCTTCGAGCAGTTGCCGGTGGGTGCCGCGCTCGACGATGCGGCCGGCGTCGATGACGAGGATCAGGTCGGCCTTCATGATCGTGCTGAGACGGTGGGCGACGATGAACGTCGTGCGGCCCGCCAGCAGCTTTTCCAGCGACGACTGCACCAGTTGCTCGGTGGCGGTGTCGACGGCGCTGGTGGCTTCATCGAGCATGAAAATCCGCGGGTCGGCGAGGAACGCCCGGGTGAAGCAGATGAGCTGGCGCTGGCCGAGGCTCATGTTGGCCCCGCGTTCGCCGACGTCTGTCTGAAACCCGTCCTTCAAAGACATGATCGCGTCGTACGACCCGATCGCCCGGGCCGCCGCGATGACGTCGGCTTCGCCCGCGCCCGCGGAGGCGTAGCGAATGTTCTCCATCACCGTGCCGGTGAACAGGTAATTGACTTGCAGCACCAGCCCCATCTGCCGGTGCAGGGAGTGGCCGGTCACCGTGCGGATGTCGTAGCCGTCAACCAGCACGCGTCCGTGCTGCGGCTGATAGAACCGCGCAATCAGCGAAACGATGCTGCTCTTGCCGCTGCCGGTCGCCCCGACGAGGGCGACGGTCTGACCCGGTTGGGCGTCGAAACTGACGTCGTGCAGCACGGGCCTGGCGGGGTCGTAGCCGAACGTGACGTTGTCGAACTGAACGCGACCGACGACGCGCGGCAGCGGTTTGGCGTCCGGGACGTCCTGCACGTCCGGATTCATGTCGAGCAGGTTGAAAATGCGTTCTGCCCCCGCCATCGCCGCGAGCAGCGTGTTGTAGAACTGGGCGAAGTTCTGGATGGGCGTGATGAAGTAAACGCTCCAGTAAATGAACGACGCGACGACCGCGCCCACCGCCAGGCGTCCGCCGACGACGAGGTAAGCGCCGTACGTGAGAATGACGACCTGCCCGGCAAAACCGAGCGCCTGGAGCAACGGCTGGTAGATGCCGGTCAGACGCGCCAGGCGGACGTTGTTTTCCGTGTTCTGTTCCTGAAGGCGGTTAAAGGCGCCGAGGTTCGGCTCCTGGCGGTTGAACGCGGCGACGACGCGCATGCCGGTAATATTTTCGGCGAGGTTGGTCGAGACGCGCGTCCACCCCTCCCGGGCCACCTGATTCATCGCCGCCGACTTTTTCAGGTAAATGCTGTTCAACACAAACAGCACGACGCCCAGCGGCACGACGGCGGCGAACAGCCGGAGGTCGGTGGTCGCCAGCATGACGGCCGCGAACGCCATCATCAGCAGGTTGGAAAAAATCGTGTACACCCCCCAGACGTTGATTTCGCGCATCGAGCTGACGTCGCTCGTGCACCGGCTGATGATCCGGCCGAGTTTGGTCTTGTCGAAGTAGCTCATCGACATCGACTGCAGGTGTGCGAACAGCCGCTTGCGAATCCCGAACTGCACGCGCTCGCCGGCGCCGGTCATGACGAGAATGGTAAACCGCTGGAGAACAAGGGCCGACCCGAGGACGAGCGCCCAAAGCACGATCGTGACGGTGAGCGTAAACGTTGCGCCCGAGGCGCCGTCGCGGGGGCCCTCGTTGCGAAGCATGCGAACCAGCGCGTCAACAACCCGGCCGACGTACGACGACTGGCCCTGGGCCGCCGCGCCGCCGGCGCCGCCGACGTACGCCGCGACGTGGTTGACCAGCGCTTCCATGAACTTCGGGCTCTGCAACTCGAGCACGACCATCGCCAGGCCGAGAGTCAGCCCGAAGACGAATTGCCACCGGTGCGGCGCGAGCAGCCCGAGCATCCGCCGGCCGAGGGCGAGGTCGATCGGCCGGTAACGGGCATCTTCCTCTTCTTCCGCCCGTGCCGCGGCCGGCGCCACAGGGGCGGTAGTTTTCTTCAGACGTTTTGAAAGGTTCCCGATCACTTCGCCTCTTGCGGGTTGTTGATGGCGCACTTCCGAGCCCGTCAACTGTTTCAACTTTCCCTCTTGCCTCCGTGGCGGCAAGCTTGTTTCTCTTCGCACGTTGTGGCCCTGTCAATTCAACCTTGGGATTGCCCTCCAGTGAGCCCGACTGCTTTTCACCTCAACAGGCTAATGCGAAGTGCAACCAATCCATCCTCTCAGGTGAGCGGGTCGGCGGGCAAATTGGGCGTGACGCGTTCCGGCAAACGCTCGACGTTCCCGCCGGGACGGGAATAGATGCGGACGAGTGCGCCGACGACGACAATCGTCGCACACAGGAGCATCGCCAGGATAAGAGCTGCCTGCACGCTGGTGTTAAGGAGCGAGGTGAAGTTGCGGGCGTCGGGGACGAGGTTGAGTTGGGCGCGGATGCCGCGGACGTGGCCCTGGAGCATGAAAACCGCCGCGCTGCATGTGGTCACGACGACGACGGCCATCGGGACCATTGTGACCCACAGGTAGCGTCGCCGGCCTTCGTTGGCGAGCCACGCCGAAATCACCGCGAGTGCGATCACCGCGAGCATCTGGTTGGCGATGCCGAAGATGCTCCAGATCGTTGCGAACGAGTCGCTGTTCATGAACCACGCCCAGCCGAGCACGATCAACCCGGTGCTGACGATCGCCCCCGGCCACCAGCCGGTCCGGCCGAGGGTCGGATGAATTTTCCCCGCGACTTCCTGCAACAAGAACCGGCCGATGCGCGTGCCCGTGTCGATCGTCGTCAGGATGAACAGCGCCTCGAACATGATGGCGAAGTGGTACCAGTACTTCCACATCGCCTCGACGCCCGCTCCGGCGCCGCCCCAGAATTTTTTGGCCGCGCCGTCGAAGATGTGGGCCATGCCCACGGCCAGCGTGACCGCCCCGCCGGTGCGGCCGCGGAGGGATTCTTCGGTGCGTGCCTCGTACACGTTGAGGTGGTCGACGTCGGCGCCGATCTCGACGAATTTGTCGTGAAACGCCGGGACGGCGGCGAGGTCTGTGTTCATCGCGTAGTAATCACCGACCGGCAGCGTTGCCGCCGCGATCATGGCGACCACGCCCACTAAACCTTCGATGAGCATCGCGCCGTAGCCGATGGTGCGGGCGTGCGTTTCGTTGCCGATCATCTTCGGCGTCGTGCCGCTGCTGACGAGTGCGTGAAAACCGCTGATCGCGCCGCACATGATCGTGATGAAGAGGAACGGGAAGATACTTCCCTTCACAGTAGGCCCCCCGCCCGCGAACACGGCGTTGTACGCCGGGGCTTCGAGCTTGGGGTTGGCGATGAGCGTGCCGGCGATGAGGAGGATGATCGTGCCGATCTTCAGGAAGCTCGACAGGTAATCGCGCGGGCACAGCAGCACCCACACCGGCAGCACCGAAGCGACGAACCCGTACGCCGCCATGGCGAGCGTGACCTGCATGGCGGTGAGGTTGAAGTAATGCCCGATCTCGTGCTGCGCGATCCACCCCCCGGCGACCGTTGCGACGAGCGTCAACACGCCGCCGATGATCGACGCCTCGACCACCCGGCCCTTGCGAATCTTGTACATGTACACGCCGACGAACAGCGCGATGGGGATGGTGCAGGCGATGGTGAAGGTTCCCCAGGAGGAGCCGGGGACGAGGCGGACGGCGTCGGGAGGAAGAGCGATCTTATGCTGCTCCGACCATACAAACGGCGCGGCACTCCGAATCCAGAACTCGTCATTGAACACCATGGACGACTTGCCGCCGTTCCACGTCATTCGGGTTTCCGCTGGGATATAGTGCATCCTTGAGTCGCGGAGATCGAAAACTGACCGTCCGTCCGCGGGTTTGATCAGCACGCTCCCCGCCGGGTACTTCACTTCCTCCCCACCCAGCGCCTTCACCACGACTTTCCCCAACCCCGCCAGCGCGATGACGATGATGAACAGGATCGCCACCGTCGCGGCCGTCCCCGCGACCCGGCCGATATCGCTGACGGCGATCTGGGCCAGGCTCTTACCGCCCCGGCGGGTGCTGGCGACGAGGACGAGAAAATCCTGCACCGCTCCGCCGAGACACACGCCGATCACGATCCAGAGCAGCCCCGGCAAATATCCAAATTGCGCCGCCAGCACGGGCCCGATCAGCGGCCCCGCCCCGCTGATGGCCGCGAAGTGATGGCCGAACAGCACCCACTTGTTCGTCGGGTGATAATTCTGTCCGTCGTTTAATCGAAGGGCCGGCGTTTGCCGCGTCGAATCCAATACTGCTACTTTCGCGGCGAGGAATGCGCTGTAATACCGATAGGCAATCGCCATCAAGCACAACACCCCCAGCATCAACGGCATTGCGGTCATGCCGCCGATTCTAACCGCTCAGGCCGCCGCGCTCACCCCACCCGACATGGATGAACGCCAAGACGCCAAGGGAAGAAGAGTTGAAGCCACAGATGGGGGCACAGATGCACACAGATGAGACGACGGATGTTTCTTATCTGTGAAAATCGGTGCCCCATCTGTGGCTAATATTTTTCTCCGTATTTCCTAGGCGGCCTTGGCGGCTTGGCGTTCATTTCCCCTCCCGCATATAACCGGCGGCATGATCCGAATCGGAATTATCGGCTTGGGGTTCATGGGCAAGACGCATTACGGGATCTATGAAAAGAACCCCGAAGCGCAGGTCGTTGCGATCGCCGACGCCGACCCGAAACGCGCCGGCGGTGATTTGTCCGGCGGGTGGGGAAACGTCGACACGGGCTCGACCGCCGACCAACTCCCCATGGACCGCATCAAGGGCACCACCGACTGGCGCGAACTCATCGCGATGCCCGAAGTCGACGTGATCGACGTCTGCCTGCCGACCCCCGCTCACGCCGAGATCGTCCCGGCCGCCCTGGCAACGGGCAAACACGTCCTGTGCGAAAAACCCCTCGCCCGCGCCGCCGCCGAGGCCCGGCTCATTGCCGACGCCGCGGCCAAGGCGAAAGGCTTTTTCATGCCGGCGATGTGCATGCGGTTCTGGCCGGAATGGGAATGGCTGAAGCACGCGATCGCGGAAAATCATTACGGGCGCGTGTTGTCGGCGACGTTTCGCCGCGTCGGCAGCTACCCCGTCGGGTGGTTCAAGAACGGCGCGATGTCGGGCGGGGCGCTGCTTGACCTGCACGTTCACGACACCGATTTTGTGCTCCACCTCTTCGGCAAGCCGAAGGCGGTTTTCAGTCGGGGGTACGTCGGCGAGTCGGGAGAAGTCGATCACGTCCTCACGCAATACCTCTACGGCGACGAATCCGCTGCCACACCACTCGTCAGCGCCGAAGGCGCTTGGACCATGAGTCCCGGCTTCAATTTCACGATGCGGTACACCGTCACCTTCGAGCGCGCGACCGTCGACTACGACTTCTCCCGCCCCGAGACGCTTCTGCTCGCCGCCGGCGGCAACTCTACGCCCGTCCCCCACGCCGCCCACGACGGCTGGACCGGCGAAATCGGCTACTTCCTCGAATGTGTGAAAACCGGCCAGCGCCCCGAACGCGTGACCGCCGAAGACGGCGTCGCCGGATTGCAGATCGTCGAAGCCGAGAGGCGAAGCGTGCATAGCGGGCGGATTGAAACGGTGTGATGATTGATTTGATCCAGACGTATTGCGTGACGCGAGCCGCG
>JBKJRK010000545.1:0-11106 GCA_046593135.1 Tepidisphaeraceae bacterium
CGTTGTCGGCGCGGCCTTAGGCCCCGTCGTCGGCAATGTGGAAGAAGGGTCCACAACACGCGTCGTCGCCAACGTGTCGGCGTCCTGCACCCCCGGCATCGGGCCCGTCATGGGATCCACCTTCGCGCCCGGCCGAGCGCGCAGGATGCCGTTGACGATTACCCGCTCGCCGCCCGTCAACCCGCTTTGGATCGCACGCAGATTGCCAAAGGCCGCGCCCGTCACGACGGGCGTGACCTGAACCGTGTTCCCGGCGTCAACGGTCAGAACATATTTGTGGCTCTGGTCGCTCTGGATCGCCTGCTCGGCGACCAGCAGCGTGCGGTACGGCGCCGCACCCGGGACGCGGAGCCGGCCGAATAACCCCGGCGTCATTACGCCGCCGGGGTTAGAGAACACCCCGCGGGCGCTGAGCGTGCCGGTCGTCGGATCCACGCTGTTGTCGACGAAGTCGATGTAGCCGGTGTGCGCGAAGTCTTCCTCGTTGAGCAGTGCGAGCTTGGCGGGAATCCGCACTTCATCGTCGCGGACGTCGGGCCGTTTCTTCTCACGCGCGAGACGCTGGTACTTGAGGACCGAGCGCTCGTCGGCGTCGACATAGCAGTAAATCGGGTCGAGCGAGGCGATCGTCGTGAGCAGCGGGCCTTCGCCCTGGCCGGCGGTGATGAGGTTGCCTTCGCTGACGTAGATCCCGCTGATGCGGCCGCTGATCTCTGCACGGACCTGCGTATACCCGACGTTCAATGCGGCGGCCTTCTCATTGGCCTCCGCCACGGCGACGGCTGCCTGGGCCTCGGCAAGGTTGGCCTTCTTTTCGTCCAACTCCAATTCGCTGGCGGCTTGGGTCGGGACGAGGCCTTGGACGCGTTTGAACTCCGTTTCCGCGAGAGCCAGGCGAGCTTTCGCCCGGCCGACCTCGCCTTGGGTTCGGGCCAGTTCGGCTTCATACGGGCGGGGGTCGATGACGAAAAGCAGATCCCCCTTGTTGACGATGCCGCCTTCCTTGAAGTGAACGGACTGAATGTACCCGCCCACTCTCGCACGGACGTTCACCATCGGCTTGGCGCGAAGACGTCCGGGATACTCGTCCCACTCCATGACCTCCCGATCGAGCGGGTTAGCCACAGTCACCGCCGCCGGTGGCGGCGCGGGCATTTCCGCCTTTTTTTTGCACCCGGAAACTACCAGCGCGATTGCGAGACAACCCCATGCGCCCCGGATGCTCCAGCGGCCTGTTCCACTTATCTTCATTGCCTACCTCGTCTTGCATCCCACAAGCTGGATGCCGCAGCATGGTTGTTGACCGAACGGTCAATACGATAGACATGGCACCCGCCAAAGTCGAACGGGAGAATTTTTCAAAACATGGAATGCCCTTTTGCCAGTTCTTAAAAGTGCCCGGTTGTAACGGGTGCAGTCTTTCGGGCCACCCGTGTTTGCCCATTTCGTCTTCGCGCTACTTCACGGTTATTCTTTGCCGCAGATGGACTTCCGCCCCGATAGGCTCGACGCGCGGCTGGCTCAGCTCGACGCCTTGCTCGTTGCCGCCGCCCCGGCGCTGCCGACTGGGTCGCGCGCCGCCATCGAGCGCTGGCGTGAAGATGAAGCAGCCCTGCGGTTCCACCTCCGTCGCAGCCCGAAAGACGGCCCGCCGATCGTGGCGGTGCTCGGCGGCACGGGCACGGGCAAGAGCACGTTGGTCAACCGCCTGCTCGGCGCGAATCTTTCGGCCTCCAGCTTCCGGCGGACCTTTACCGCCGGGCCGGTTGCCCTCGGCGGAAGCGTCGAATCGATTCCCGCCGGCTGGATGGGTGTCGCGCACGCCCTGGCCGCTCCCGACCAGCTTCCCGCACGCGGAACGCCCGGCTCGCTCGTCGTCGTTGCCGTTCCCGGCGAACTGACCAACAAACTAACCCTCGTCGACACTCCAGACCTCGACGGCGACCAACCCGCCCACCACACCCAGGCCGACCGCGCCTTCCGCTGGGCCGAAGCCGTCCTGATGCTCGTGACACCTGAGAAATATCAGATGACCGAGCTGCTCCCGTACTACCGTCTCGCCCGCCGGTACGGGTTGCCCGCGCTCTACGCCATGAACAAGTGCGAGGAGCAGGCGGTCGTCGACGACTACCGCGGATTGCTGGCGCGGGAAGGCTCCGACTTTGAGCTTCACGGCTCACGAGCCGGAGTTCAGAGTTCGGCAGGCACCGGCACCGCACCGCCGAACGAGCCCCGCGTGTTTGTCATCCCGCGCGACGACGCCGGCTACGAGCCGCCGGCCGAGCAAAATCTCGCGGCGTTGCGCGACGCGTTATCGCAGTTGGCGGAAACGCCGCGCGGCAAGCACGCCGAAGGCTTGCGCGTGCGCGGCAGCGACTTGATGGGTCGCTTCACGGATCAGGTTCTCGCGCCGATGCGCGACGACCGCCTCGAAGTGGACCGCCTCATCGCATCACTCCGCGCGATGGAAGCCCCGGCGGTTGGCGTCGACGTGAACCCGGTGACACAGCAACTCCAACGGCGTTTGCAGCAGCGCAGCATCCTTTACCTGATGGGCCCGCGGCGCATCCTCGACCGCGTGCGCCAAGCCCCCGGCCTCCTCGCCCGGCTGCCGCGGGTGGCGTGGGATTATCTCGCGAAAGGCGAACTGTCGAGCGGCGCACTCGGCGCCGACGCCAACGGCAAGGAACGCGAAGTGCCCGATTTCCGGACGCTTTTGGCGGATCAATTTGCAGTCCTGCAAAGCCGGATCGACGACGCGCTGGGTTCGACTCCTGCCGGCGAGCGCTGGCTTCGCGACGACCCGGGCGGTTACGCATCCGCCAAGCTCCCCCCCGACGCAGCCGGGGCGATCGCCGACGAAGAGCTGGCCAATCTGAAAACATGGCTCGAACAGCGTTGGAATGCCACGCCGCGCGACACCAAGGCAATCCAGACACTTCTGAAGCATCTGCCCGGCGGCTCCAAGCTGGTGCAATGGACCGAAGCCGCGCCATACCTCCTGACCGTCGTGCTCATTACACATCACGCGTTTTTCGGCCCCGTCGACCTCGTCGTCCTCGGCGGCTACGGCTTGGCCACGTGGCTCAGCGAACGCCTGAGCAATGAAGTGACGTCGCGAACGCGCTCGACCAACTCGAAAATCGCCGAACGATTCGCCGCCGTCGCGCACGAACAGATCGAACGGCTATGCGCCTGGCTCGACCGGCAGGCGCCGTTAAAGCGAATGCTCGAACAGTTGGAACGAGGGGCAGACGAAACGATGAAAGCCGTGTCGGCATAGCATTCCGACCGGCGCGGTCGCGGCGTGTGAATTAACTGCACTACGATTGACGCGATGCCCATAAAGACCAAGCAGTGGAACGACCCCGTTGAGCCGGACGACGGTTTCCGGCTGCTCGTTTCGCGCTACCGGCCCCGAGGACTGGCGAAGGCGGACGAGACGTGGGACGCGTGGGAGCCGGACCTCGGGCCAACGAAGGAACTCCACGCGGCGTTCTATGGCAAGAATGGCGTGCCCGTGAACTGGACGCTGTATCGCGGTCGCTACCAGCTGGAGATGCAGAAGCAGCGGGAGAAAATCGCCGAACTGTCAAAGCGATCGCGAGCCGGGGAAACGATCACGCTGCTATGTTCGTCCGCCTGTACCCGCGAGTCCCGATGCCACCGATCCGTGCTCAAGGAATTGATTGAGTCCGCAACGCTTCGGCAGCGGGCGGGCGAGAGCGGGCGTGAGGAGTGATGCGTGAAACGCGTGATCTTCGTTTCACGCATCACTCCTCACTCGTCACGTCTTCCTCGTCTTCGTTTCCGGCCGCGTTCGTCTAAGATAGAGTTGGGAGTCGCCCGATGCCCCACGCTTACCCGCTGATGCTGGACGTTTCCGACCGCCCGATCGTCATCATCGGCGGCGGGTCGGTTGCGGCGCGGAAGGCTGCCGGGTTGATCGAGTGTGGCGCGACACGCGTTCGCTGCGTCGCGCCGACGTTTGACCCGGCGATGCCGCCCGCGGTGCAACGCGTGCAGCACAGGTACGAGCCGGCGCAGCTCGACGGCGCGGGCCTCGTTTTCGCGGCCACCGACGACCCCGGCGTCAACGCCGCGGTCGTGCGCGACGCGCGGGGCCGGGGCATCCTGGTGAACCGGGTGGACGCCGACTACGAAAACCCGGGTGATTTTGTGACGCCGGCGCGGCTGCACGAATCATCCGTTACCGTGACCGTCTCGGCCGGGGGCAGCCCGGCGCTGGCGGCGGTGATCTGCGACGGGATTCGTGAGAAGTGGGACACGCGTTGGTCCCGGATGGCCGAGGCCATGCGGACGCTGCGTCCTGAGATTTTGAGTCGAGCAAGTGTGCCGGAATCTCGCCGGCGGCAGATTTTCCGGGACCTGGCGACGCCGGAAGCGTTGGACGTCCTCGCGTCGAGTGATCTCGACGGCCTACGATCGTGGCTTGCGGCGCGCTATCCTGAATGAACCCATGGCTGAACCGACGCTCGGACAACTCGCCCTGCTCGTCGCTTCGATCGCCCTTTTCGCGGTCGGAAGCGGGCTGTCGATCGCCCGGCTGTGGTGGGACAAGAACTCCCTCCGCGTCGCCGCCAAGGCGTGCTGGTACGGCGGGGCCGTCGTTGCCTTGGGCGTTCTGGTCTGGCATTCGATCGGCCGGGGGAGTTGGCTCCCGCTGGAAGACAATTTCGACACCCTCGTCTGGCTCGGCCTGTTGCTGTCGCTTTTCGTACTCTACATGCAGCGCTCGCGGCCGCTGGGCGGGCTGGACTGGTTCGTGATGCCGGTGGTGATTTTGCTGCTAGTCTGCGCCGGCGTGTTCGGACGCACCAAGCCGCACGAATACGTCAGCAGCACGTGGTCGTGGGCACACCGGCTCGGCGCCTACGGCGGGGCGTTCGCCTTTGCCGTCGCCGGCGCCGCGGGAGCGATGTATCTCATCGCCGCCCGCCGCCTCCGCGCCAAGACCGCTGCCACCGGCCCGAACATGGGAAGCCTCGAGCGACTCGAACACCTGACGTTCGTTTCCGTGACCCTCGGCTTCGCGCTGTTTACGATCGGCACCGTCACCGGATTCGTCCAAATGTTCTCCCAGCAAAAACAAACGCACCCGACTAAATTGCTCCTCGCGCTCAGCGTGTGGGTCGTCTACGCCGTCGTGCTCCACGCCCCAATGAACCCCGGCTTCCGCGGGCGCAAGACGGCGATCCTGAGCGTCGTCGGATTCCTGCTGATGGTCGGAACCATCGTGGCCGTCGAGTTCTGACGCGATTCTATGTTTCGGAGAGCGTTAGAATGACGGCAGAACCAAAGCTCCGTTATCGGGGGAATAACTGTTTTGCCGGTGAGAATCAGTCTCTGCAACAAAGCCCTTGGAGCATTGTTTCTTACTGTGTAGTTTGAACGTTACCTGATGCACCGCCTCCTGCTCATTGGTCTGAACCACACCACCGCCCCGCTTGAGGTGCGCGAGAAGCTCGCGTTCGACGCGAAGCAGTGCCGCCACGCCGTGGCGGCGTTCAGGGCAAAGTTTGAAGAGTGCGAGGCGGTTTTGCTCAGCACCTGCAACCGCGTCGAGCTGTACATCGGCCGGGCGGCGCACGGGCACCCGACCGTCGAAGAGATGGCCGCGTTCCTTGCCGAGTTTCACGGCATCGGGGCCGAGCTGTTCCGCGAGCACCTTTACCACAAGAAAGACCGCGAAGTCGTCGAGCATCTGTTTACGGTCGGCTCCTCGCTCGACTCGATGGTGCTCGGGGAGACACAAATCCTCGGGCAGGTGCGCGACGCGTACGAACTGTCGCGGGAGCTCGAGTGTGTCGGCACGATGCTCAACCCGCTGTTCCAGCGCGCCATCGCAGTCGGCAAGCAGGTCATGCACGAGACGGCGCTCGGCGAGGGCCGGCTGAGCGTTGCGAGCGTGGCGGTGGATTACGCGAAGCAGATTTTTGAGACGTTCGGCGACAAGACGGTCCTGTGCATCGGCGCGGGCAAAATGGCGACGCTCTCCCTGCAAGGGCTCGTGTCGCTCGGCCCCGGCCGGCTGCTCGTGTGCAACCGCGACCCGGCCAAGGCCGACGCACTGGCGAAAAAGTTCGGCGGCGAACCGGTACCCTACGAAAAACTCGAAGACCACCTCGCCGCCGCGGACATCGTCGTCAGCTCGACGGGCTCGGCCCACCCGATCATCACACGGCAGCAGTTTGCCCGCGTCATCCGCCGGCGGAGGTATCGCACGGTTTTCCTGATCGACATCGCCGTCCCGCGCGACGTCGAGGCGTCGGTCGGCGACATCGAGCACGTTTACCTCCGCAACCTCGACGACCTTCAGCAAGTCGTGCAGGCGACCCAAGCCCAGCGGCGCGACACCATCGACGCCGCCCGGCTGATCGTCACCAACCAGGTCGCCGAGTTTGTCGCGTGGCACCGCGCCCGCGAGATGGGCCCGGTGATTGATCGCCTGTACCGCCGATACCATCGCATGGCGCAGGACGAACTGGCTCGGACGCGCGGCAAGCTCTCGGACGCGATGAACGAACAGGACGAAGCCCATCTCGAAGACATGGTCCGCCGGGTGGTCAATAAGCTTTTGCACAACCCCGTCCAGGTCCTGCGAAAAGGCGAAAACGCCGGCGCCCACACGCCGCCCGGCGGGTACCTGCAGGCGTTTCAGAAACTGTTCCAGGTTCACGAAACCCCCGAGGGCGAGGCTCCCACATCCCGTGACCCGGCGGACGTACCCGACGCCGACACGAGTTCCCGCAATACAACCGGCACGAACGACGACCCCGCCCACCCGGGCTGACGCGAGAGGTCCCTGCCGCGTGGCCCGTTCCCCGAAAAAGTCTGTCGTCGAATACGCCGGCCGAAATATCGCCGGCGGCATCGCTTCGCGCGGATTCGGCTCGCGCGGGCAAGTGATCGCCGCCTGTGCGTTGCTTTGCGCCGGCATCGTCTTCGCGTACGCCGGGGCGGCGTGGGCATCGGTTCTGTACCGATTGCTGAGCGATGGCGTCCTGCTCGCTTTTTGGCTCGTATCCGCCGCGGGTCTTGGTGCGGCCGTCCTGCTTCCTTTTGCCTTGGAGGCCGAGGGCAAAAATAGTGCAGTTGCAGAAACGGATGCGTCCGAGCGGTTTGCATCACCCCGTTGCGAAGCTGAGGTAGCTGCGACGCCTGCGTCGCCTCTGGCAGAGATGCAGTCTTGGAAAAGGCGACGCTGGCGTCGCGGCTACGAGGGGATGCTTTACCTCGTCACCGCCGCCGCACTGGGCCTCGGCGTCTTCAGTCTCGTCACGCTCGGCTTGGGCCTCGCCGGCTGGTTGAATCGCTTTACCGCCTTCGGATTGCTGGGTGTCGGCGTGGCCTTTGGTCTCGCCGTTCTCGTGCGCTCACGCCGTCACAGTTCCGCGCCTTTCGTCGAATCGGTCGGCGTCTGGCTCCGCGCCCCGGCCGGCTGGGCATGGCTCTGGTTGGCGGCGATGCCGTTTCTGGCGATCGCGGTCGTCGCGGCGTTGTGCCCGCCGGGCACGATGTGGCCGGGCGAGCCGCACGGGTACGACGTCGTCGAGTATCACCTGCAGATCCCGCGTGAGTGGTACGAGCTTGGGCGAATCGTCCCGCTGCACCACAACGCATTCAGTTTCTTCCCGTTCAACGTCGAGATGCATTACCTGCTCGCCATGCACCTGCAAGGCGGGCCGTGGGCGGGCATGTACCTTGCCCACTTCATGCACCTCTCGATGATCGTTCTCACCGTCGTGGCCGTTTACGGATTCGCGGGGGGCGCGTCGGCTTCGCCCGCCGCGGCTACGATTGCCGCCCTCGCCGCGGCCGCCGTACCGTGGCTCACCCAACTCGGTTCCATCGCCTACAACGAAGGCGGCCTGCTCCTTTTCGGCACGCTCGCGATGGGGTGGGCGTTCGATGCCGCGATTTCACCCAGCCGTCGCCTCGGCCGGTTTCCCGTCGCCGGGCTGACGGCCGGCTTCGCGTGCGGGTGCAAACTGACGGGGGTGCCCGAGGTTTTACTGGCGGTCGGGGGGGTGTCGTTTCTGGCGATCCTGTTCACGCAGAAACAGCGCGTGGCTGCGTCGCTCCCTCTCCCTCCGGGTTTCCGCGCAGCGGGAACATTACAGGGTTGGGGTGAGGGGGACGTCTCCGGCGAGTCGCGCATTTCGACGGTCACACGCCCTCACCCTAACCCTCTCCCGGAGGGAGAGGGAACCAGAAGTCGTTTGGTGCAAGAACGCGCCCTCTCAAGCGATGAGACAGTCAGACGTGACCCGGCAGACGACGGCCCCGCGGTCCCTCTTTTCCTTCGTTTGGCCGGCCTCGCGACGTTCTTTCTCGCCGCGTTGCTCGCCTTTTGTCCCTGGCTGATTCGCAACCAATTCTGGGCCGGAAACCCCGTTTTCCCGGAAGCCGCGTCGGTCCTCGGCCAAGGCCATTTCAGCGACGCCCAGGTCGATCGCTGGAAACAAGCCCACGCCCCCCGCCCCGACCAGCGATCCCTCCCCGCCCGCCTGGCCGCTTGGCGGAGCGACGTCTGGCTCGGTTGGCAATACGGCTACCTCCTGCTCCCCCTCGGCCTCGTCGCCGGAATAGTTGCCGCGTCCAACCGCCACAGAATAAATTCACGCCATCCCGATCTTCTCAAGAACATTAGAATGGCGGCATTTTCTTCAATCGCGATGTTTGTGGGGCTGTCCGTCGTGTGGCTGGGCTTTACGCATTTGCAGGGGAGGTTCTTCATTCTCGGCGTGCCGATCGCGGCATTGTTGGTCGGACACATACCGTGGGGTCGACTCGCGCCGATCGGCGCGGTGATAGTATTGCTGGCGGCGGTTCCGGGATGGAGCCGGCTTCATTCGGTGTTGGCGGAGCGGTTGTACGAGAACAAGTTGTCGCTCCTCCTCGGCTTTGAACAATTGTCCGACGTGTTTGTCCCACAGGCGTTCACCGACCCGCTGGCCTCGGCCGCGCCCGTCGTGCTCGTTGGTGACGCCAAAGCGTTCGTCTATCCGGGACCGATGAGCCGGCTCTCCTACCGCACGGTGTTTGATGTGGACGCGCAGCCGGGCGAATCGAGCATCGACGCCTGGGCGCGCGGCGGGCCGCCGAATGCGTGGTTGCTGGTCGATCCCGTGGAACTACGGCGGTTTCACGACACCTACCGGTCCATCCCGCCGCTGCCAGTGGAGTACGCGGGCCGGACCGAGCCCTTCGTCATTCCGCCGCGGCAACGACAGCCGTAAACGCCGCTCCGCTCGGCGGCGCGGACATCTCGCCCGCGTCTTCAACTCAAAATAAAAACCCGGGCGAGACGCCCGCGTCACCAAACACAGTTCCTCGCCGCTATGCCGCCGGGGCGTTGACCTGTGCGGCGAGTTCTCGCTTCAGCACCTTCCCCGTCGGCGAACGCGGTAGGTCCGGAACAACCTGCACCTCGCGCGGGCATTTCCACTGCGGCAGTCCTTGTTGACGACAGTGTTCCTTCAATTCGTCGGCCTTGGGCGTCTGCCCCTCGCGGGCAACGACGAACGCGAATACCACCTCCCCCCGGCTCGGGTCTTTTTTCCCGACCACTGCGGCTTCGGCGACGGAGGGATGACGCGTGAGGATGTCTTCAATCTCGCGCGGAAAAGCCTTCTCCCCGGCGACGATGATCATGTCCTTCTTCCGGCCGGTGATGTAGAGGTAGCCGTCGGAATCCACCTTGCCGAGGTCGCCGGTCTTGAAGTACCGCTCGGGCGTGAGGGCCGCGGCGGTTTCTTCGGGAAGGTTCCAATAGCCCTTCATGATCATCGGGCCTTTGAGCCACACTTCGCCGACCTCGCCGGCCGGCACCGCGTTGCCCTCTTCGTCGGTAACGCGCACCTCGGCGCCCGGGACCGACTTGCCCACGCTCCCCGGCTTGTGCGCCTCGGGCGTGTTGAAATTCACCGCCGGGCTCGTTTCCGTCAGCCCGTAGCCTTCGAGGATGTGTACCCCGAACCGCTTGAGGAACCCCTCCCGTACCGCCTCCGGCAGCGGCTCGGCCCCGCTGATGATCGCGTAGACGTTTTTGAAGTCTTCCGGCTTGGCGTCCTTCAGCCGGAGGACCGCGCCATACATGCTCGGCACGCCCATCATGATCGACACGCCTTGGTCCCGGATGGCGTTCAGCACCGCGACCGCGCTGAAACGGGCGAGGTAAATGATTTGTGCGCCGAGCTGAATCGGCGCGAGCATCATCGCCATGATGCCGAATGAGTGGAACATCGGAATGACGCCGAGGAACACGTGCGAGCTTTTCAGGCCGACGTGCTGGATCGACGCGTCGACGTCGCTCTGAAAATTGCCGTAGGTGAGGATCACGCCCTTCGGCAAGCCGCTCGTTCCGCTGGTGTAGAGCAGGACGGCTTCGTCGTCGGTGGCCGGCTGGGGAAGCTCCGGCATCGCGGCGCCCGATGGCGCCGGCGGGAGCTGCGTCAGGTCGATCACGTTGAGCGACAGGTCTTTCACCCGCCCGGCGAGCTGCGGGATGGTGACGACCGTGTCGATGCCGCTGTCGGCGACGATGTGCGCGATCTCGCGGTCGCCGAGCAGGAAGTTGATCGGCACCGCACTCTTGCCAGCCAGCAGCGTCCCGTAGAAACTGGCCACAAACCCCGCGCTCGACGGCAACAACAGCCCGACCCGCGGCTTCCTGGTCTGGGCCGAAAAGTACAAGCCCAGACCCGCCGACATTCCGACCAGTTGCTGGTAGGTCGTTTGGCCGCGGTCGTCAACGATCGCAACGTCCTGAGGTCGCCGGGCGGCGTGGGCGAAGAGGGGTTCGAAGAGCATGGTGGTCCTGAGTGTTAAGTGTTGGGTGTTGATGGTTGAGTGTTAATGGTTGATGGTTGATGGTTGACAGGCGGTCGTGTTATTTCCGTCAACAATCAACCCACGACAATCAATGATCAATAACCACTTTTACCCCAAGAGGCACGGATGCGGAATCTTCGCAGCGCAGGGATGTATTTTTTAGTCACGGTACTCGCCCTTACCTTGTTGAGCGCGTGTGTGCCACCCGAAGGCGCCGGCGCACGACCGCAGCAGCAGCCGCTGGGGGCG
>JBKJRK010000559.1:0-3561 GCA_046593135.1 Tepidisphaeraceae bacterium
CCGGCGGGCAGCAGCAGCGCGTCTTTCTCGCGCGGGCACTCGTGCAGGAGAGCAGCGTGTACTTCATGGACGAGCCGTTCGCCGGCGTCGACGCCGCGACGGAATCGGCGATCATGAAGCTGTTGCAGGATTTACGCGCCGCGGGCAAGACCGTGCTCGTCGTTCATCACGACCTGCAGACTGCCAGCGAGTATTTCGACATGCTCATCCTGCTGAACATGCGGCTCGTCGCGTTCGGCCCGACGACGCAGGTCTTCACGCCCGAACTGCTGCAAAAGACCTACGGCGGGCGTCTGACGATCCTGTCCGACGTCGCCGAAGCCGTCGCCGAAGCCGAGCGCGGCACGAAGACGCCGAAGCAGGCGGGGCACCTGCCGAAGGTGCCGTAATTTCTCGTGGCGCGGGCGTCTCGCCCGCGTTTCACAAAGAAGACGCGGGCGAGACGCCCGCGCCACGAAATAATGTTACGTTGCTTCCCACTCGCCGCCCGCTTCAACACCGAGCAGTCGCTCGGCACGACACTGTCGCGTTTCTTCGCGGCGCTGGTGGACAGGCAGTTGACGACAGAGGACTACGTCGTTTGGGGCGCGATTCTCCTCGGCGTCACCTGCGGGTTGCTCGGCTGCTTCATCGTGCTGCGACGGCAGAGTCTGCTGGGCGATGCGATCGGCCACGCCGTGTTGCCGGGCGTTTGCATGGGATTTTTGTTCGCGGGGGCGCGGAGTACGCCGGCCTTGTTGCTGGGGGCGCTGATCGCAGGCCTTCTCGCCGCGGCACTCATCGGATTGCTCCAGCGCACCACGCAGCTCAAGACCGGCGAGTGCATGGGGGTCGTCTTCACCGGGTTTTACGGCTTGGGCATCGTGCTGCTCAAATACATCCAGAATCTTCAAGGCCGCGAGACGTTTCTGACGAAGCTCGGCATCGGGCACACCATCAACACGGGCCAGAGCGGGCTGGATAAATTCCTCTTCGGCCAGATCACGTCCATCAACGGGACCGACCTGAAATACATGGCGGTCACCGCGGCCGTCGCCATCGCCGTGGTCATTGTGTTTTGGCGCAAGCTGGCGGTTTCGACATTTGACGAAGGTTTTGCGTTCAGCCTCGGCCTGCCCATTCAGCGGATTCACTACCTGCTCACCGGCCTCGTGACGGTGGCGATCGTCATCAGCATCCAGGCGGTCGGCGTGCTGCTCGTCGCGGCGATGCTGGTCACCCCGGCGGCGACGGCGTACCTGTTGACCGACCGGCTCCATCGGATGGCGTTGCTGTCCGCGTGCTTCGGCGCCGCCGCGGGGATGCTCGGGGCGTTTTTCAGTCTGTTCGGCGAAGATTTGCCGACGGGGTCGTTCATGGTGCTGGGGGCGTCAGTGCTGTTCGCTCTGGCGTTTTTGTTTTCGCCGCGGCACGGCGTGGTTCCCCGCTGGGTCCGTCTCTGGCAGCGTCGCCGGCGGACGCAGGCGGAGAACCTGCTCCGGTCGATCTACATCCTGATGGAAAAGCGGTCCGACGCCGGCGCGGCGGACCGCCGGTTCGGCGTCGACGATCTGGCCGCGATCCGCCACGAGCCGGTGCTTCAAATCCACAAGCTTCGCCGTTTGGCGACCGGTTTTGACTGGGTCCGGCGCGACAGCCGCGACCCGATGGTTCTCACCGACGAGGGCCTGTCCGAGGCCCGGCGTGTCGTGCGGAACCACCGCTTGTGGGAGTTGTTTCTGACGCAGGAAGCAAACCTCGCCAGCGACCACGTCCACGCCGACGCCGAGCACATCGAACACGTGCTCCCGCGCGACGTGCTGGCCCGCCTGGAACAGATGCTCGACAACCCGATCGCCGACCCGCACGGGAGGCCGATACCTTGAGGAAGTGATGAGTGATGAATGATGAGTGCTGAATAGAAAGCCGCACTTATCACTCATCACTCATCACTCATCACTATGCTTTCCCCGTTCAACCCCGACTCTCTCTCCCTCTACTGGCCAATTCTGGCCGAGGGGGCGCTCGTCTCCGTCGCCCTGGGGCTAATCGGGTGTTTTCTGGTCGTGCGCGGGATGTCGTTGCTTGGCGATGCACTGTCGCATTCCGTTTTGCCGGGAATTGTGGTCGGGTTCTTGATCGGCGGCTCGCTGCACTCGCCGTGGATTCTGATCGGCGCGACGGCGGTGGGGCTCGGGGCGGCGGTGCTGGTGCAGACGGTGCAGCACCACAGCCGGGTGAAGGAAGACGCGTCGCTCGGGATCGTATTCACCGCGCTCTTCGCGCTCGGCGTGGTGATGATCAACGTCTACGCGGGGCAGGCCGATCTCGACCCCGGCTGCGTCCTATACGGCAACATCGAGAATTTCATCATCGACCAGGACCCCATCTGGCTGATGGCATCGATCCTGGGTGCGATCGTCATCGGATTGTTTCTGTTCTACCGGACGCTGCTCGTCAGCACGTTCGACCCGGGCTTGGCGATTAGCCTTGGCATTCCCGCGGCGGCGGTGCATTACGCGCTGATGGGCGTGCTGTCGCTCACAGTCGTCGCCAGTTTTGAAGCGGTGGGCGCAATTCTGGCCGTCGCGCTGCTCGTATTGCCCGGCGCGACGGCCCGGCTGTGGACGGACCGCATGCCGTCGATGCTCGCCTTCGCCGCCGGTCACGGGATCGTCTCGACGGTCCTGGGCTACTGGCTCAGCCACCCCGATGTGATGAACACCTCCGCCAGCGGCGCGATCTGCGTCGCCGGGTTCGGGTTGTTCATGGCAAGCTGGCTCCTCGCCCCGCGGCACGGGCTGCTCCCCCGCGCGCGAACCCGCGGGCGGCTCATCCGCAGCACGGCGATGGAGAATCTCCTCAAGGCGGTCGAAGAATTGTCCGCGTCGCACGGAACTCCTGCGATCCCGCGCGCCACATTGGCGAATGACCTTCGCGTCGCCCCCCGCGCCCTTGCCGCGACGCTGGCCGCCGCCGTCCGGCGTGGATGGGTCACGCACGCCCCGGGCGCGACGCTCGCCCTCACCGACGCCGGCCGGGCGCAATCGATCCGGCTCGTCCGCGCCCACGAACTGTGGGAAAAATTCTTACGTCAGGAAGTCGGCCTCGAAGCCGACCACGTCCACGACGCGGCGGAATGGGTCGAGCACTATCTAAGCGAAGACAAGGTCGGCGAGCTCGACGCGCTGCTCGCTCAATCCGAGCGGACCACTTCTTCATAATCGCGAAGCAGAATCGTAGGATGTGCTTCAGCACACCGCTGGATAGGTGCACAGAGGGATGGTGTGCTAAAGCACACCCTACAGACACGGTTTTCACGCGGCCGGACGCCTGTGTTATGCGATCGCGGTCCCCGTAGAATCCCCGCATGAACCAACTTGGTATCGGCATCATCGGCTTCGGCAGGATCGGCGCGGAACACGTCGGATGGCTGGCATCCTGTGCGAGCGCCAAGGCAGTTGCCGTCGCGGACGCCACGCCGGCGCGGCAGGCGCTGGCGACGACGCAGGGATTGAAAGCATACGACCGCATCGAAGCGATGCTGGCCGATCCGTCGGTCGAGGCGGTTCTCGTGTCTAC
>JBKJRK010000611.1:0-7094 GCA_046593135.1 Tepidisphaeraceae bacterium
GCAGGCCAAGGCGTACTGGTCTAACGCGGCATGATGCCAAAAAAGATGGCCACACCCTCGCCGACCGGCGGCACTCGGGGCATGGTATGTGCCGGACGCCGGTCGGCTACAATCCACGATTCGTCAGAGGATGTTGCCAGGAGGCCGGAGAGATGTTGAACGGTTTGAGCAAACGAAAGCACGTCGCGTGTTCGCGGGTCGCAGAATTTGAATTCGTCGAACGGCGAATCTTATTTGCGAACGTGCCGCAAGGGTTTATCGATTCGCTTATCGGGGCCGACCTGGCCAGTCCGGTGGCGATCGATTTTGCGCCGGACGGGCGCACTTTCGTCACTGAGCAGGGCGGACGGATTCGCGTCATCGACGGCGGGCGCACCGCGCTGATGCCGTTTGCAACGCTGACGGTCGATTCCAACGGCGAGCGGGGGTTGCTGGGAATTGCGGTCGACCCGAACTTCGCGCAGAACAACTTCGTTTACGTCTACTACACCGCGACAACCCCGACGGTTCACAACCGCGTGAGCCGGTTTACCGCGAGCGGAAACACGGCCGTTCCGGGTAGTGAAACGATCCTGCTCGAACTCGATCCGCTGAGCAGCGCGACGAATCACAACGGCGGCTCGATCCACTTTGGCCCTGACGGCAAGCTGTACGTCGCCCAGGGCGACAACGCCAACTCCGCTCAATCGCAATCACTCACGAGCCGCTTCGGCAAGATTCTCCGCATTAATCCCGACGGCTCGATTCCCGGCGACAACCCTTTTTTCAACGCCGCGGCCGGGGACAACCGCGCGATCTGGGCGTTGGGGCTGCGGAACCCGTCCACGTTTGCGTTCAGCCGCGACACGGGCAAGTTATTCATTAACGACGTCGGCAGTGACAAGTTTGAGGAGATCAACGAAGGCGCCGCCGGGGCCAACTACGGCTGGCCGGGCCAGGAAGGCCCGCCGTCGAGCAACGCGGATTTCAAGGGCCCGGATTTTTTCTACGGCCGCACGTCCGGCGAACCGCAGGGGACGGCGATCACCGCCGGCACGTTTTACGACGGGCCGACAAAATCTTTCCCTGCCGAGTATGCCAACGATTACTTCTTCGCCGACATCAGCGGCCGGTGGATCTGGCGGCTCGACGCCGGGACCGGCGCGGCGAAGGTATTCGCCACGGACCTCGGGCCGGCGGTTGACCTTAAGGTCAGCCCCGACGGAAGCTTGTTTTATGTTTCCCACGACGCGGGCCAGGTCCGGCGGATTCAGGTCGATCCGGAAAACCCGCCGCTGCCGGCGAAACCGACGATCCAATCACAGCCGGCACCGGCCAGTGCGACCGTCGGCGGTGCGGCGAATTTTATCGTCGGGGCGGGCGGCGAAGGCTTGACGTATCAATGGCAGCGGAACGGCGTTGCGATCGACGGCGCGACGGCCGCAACGCTCGCGATTCCAGCCGTCTCGATCGAAGACAACGGCGCCGAATACCGCGCGGTGATCACCAACGGCGGCGGGAGCGTTACCAGCACCGCGGCCAAGCTCACTGTCACGTCCGGTGATCCCAATATGCCTCCCACGGCAATGATCACGGCCCCAGTCGCCGGTCGTCCGTACAGCGCCGGCCAAACCATCCGCTTCAAAGGCACCGGCATTGACCCCGAAGACCGCAAGCTCCCGGCGTCGGCGTATTCATGGAGCGTCGATTTCCACCACGACGGCGTGGCCGAGACTGTCGTCGCACCGACGGCCGGCATCAAAGCAGGGTCGTTCAAAGTCCCGCGTGAGGCGGGTACGTCGACAGACGTTTTCTACCGCGTGACGCTCACGGTGACCGATTCGGTCGGCGGCGCGACCACCGTTTCCCGCGACGTGAGCCCGCGGACAGCGACCGTCACCGTCAACACCACCCCGCCGGGTCTGGCGTTCCGCCTTGACGGGCAAACACATTCGGGGCCGTTTTCATTCGAGGGGGTCGTCGGCTCCCGGGTTGCGCTCGCGGCAGACGCGTCGCAAGTCGTGGACGGCGTCAACTATTCGTTTAAAAAGTGGACTAAAGGCAAAAAGCCCGCGTTCGAGTTCGTCGTCCCGGCCAAGGCCCGCACGCTGACCGCCGGCTTCGTGAAGGCGGGGGCGTGAAGCTTTCGAGAGGATAGAGGTATAGAAGATAGAAGAATGAGATAAGAGAATTGCGAACGCGTCCGCGCTATCCTCTACCTTCTATCCTCTTTCATCATCATCGTGTGACCGCGCGATCCGGGATACACTCCCCGCCCGATGGAATCAGCCGTGACTCAAGTTGATCCGCCCGCGGTCGTCGCCGACCGTCCCGCTTGGCGCCTCGCCTGGCTCACGCCGGGGCGGTGCAGGCTCATCCTTGCGGCAGTTCTGCTGCTCGGATTTTTCGGACACCTTCGGTATCTCACCCACAACTGTCCGCTCGATCTTTCCGGCGACGAGGCGCATTACTGGGACTGGTCGCGCCAACTCGATCTCAGTTACTACAGCAAGGGACCGCTCGTCGCGTACATCATCCGCGCGAGCTGCGCCGTGTTCGGCGACACGATGTGGGCGATTCGTCTGCCGGCCCTGATCCTGGCCTGCGCCACTGGCGTCGTCACCTACCTGCTGACGCGCAAACTGTTCGACAGTGAACGGATCGCGCTGGGGGCGGTGTTGTTGAACGCACTGGTGCCGATGTTCATCGCGGGCAGTGTGCTGATGACAATTGACCCGCCGTTTTTTTTCTGCTGGGCGCTGGCGACGTATTTGTTGGCGCGAATCATGTTTGACGGCCGGCAGTCGCAGACGGTCCGGCAGGCACGCGTGGTGTGGGTGGGGATCGGCGTTGCAGTCGGGATCGGGTTTCTTGCCAAGTACGCAATGTTCCTGTGGCTCCCGATCATGCTGATAGCGTTGTGGGCCGACCGCCCGTCGCGACGGCTGCTTCGCACCCCGGGGCCGTGGGCGGCGGTCGGCGTGGCATTTTTGTTCACGAGTCCCGTTATCGTCTGGAACGCCCGAAACGGCTGGGTGTCGCTCCGCCACGTCGCCAAGCAAACCGGCACGGACGCTGCCGACCGATTCGCGCCGCTGAATCTTCCAGAATTCATTGGCGGACAACTCGGCGTGCTCGGGCCGACGATTGCCGTCCTCATGGCGGCGGCGGTCGTGTACGCGTGGTCGCAGGCGCGCCGCGACCGTCACGACCCGCGCTCACGCAAAATGACTTTTCTCGTGGCGATTGGCTTGCCGTTTCTCACGCTGACGGCGCTCACCAGCCTCCGCGCCAAGGTTCAGCCCAACTGGCCCGCGCCGGCGTATTTCACGCTGCTCATTCTTACCGCCTATTTCCTTGCGACGCGTCTCACGAGCATCGATCGCTGGAAACCGTGGCGGGGATGGTTTTATGCGTCGGCAGTCATCGGGCTGGTCGCAACGCCGATTCTGCACAACTCCGATTTGCTTTACCCCGTCGCACGATGGTTTCAGAACGTCCGACATGTAAAGGGCGACCTCGAAGCCGGCAAGTTTGACCCGACCGCCCGCCTGAAGGAATGGCGAACGCTCGGCGACGCCGTGACAAGCGTGCGCGACGAACTGGGCCCGGGCACGTTTGTCATGGCGGAGGACTACCAGGCGGCAGGGGAGTTGGCGTTTTATGTGGAAGGTCAGCCGAAAACGTACTACGCCGGGTCGTATTTCACGGGCAAGAAACGCCGGCGGCACAGCCAGTACGACCTCTGGCCCGACCGCTCCCTCGACGTCGCGCGCAACCCGGCGCTGGCCAGAAAAAATGCGGTATACGTCGGATTCCCGAACGACGACCTGCTGGCAGCCTTTGATCGAGTCGAGCCGATCATCACGCTGGTCAAACGGCACGGCGTGGTCGTTCGCACGCTGCGCTACGCGCGCTGCTACGGCTTCAAGGGAATGGAGCAGCCGGCGGAGTTTGAAAGCTACTAATAGTTCGCCGAGGAACGAAACACGGAGATCACGAAACCCACGGAGTGTGTCGTCAAAACGATTAACGTCTCCGTGTCCTCCGTGGTCTCGGTGTTGAATTCAATCTGGTTTAACGGATCGCCATGACACGACCGCGCATTTGGATTTTGGTTGCACTATGGGTTAGTGCGTTCGCCGTGGCGTTGGCGCTGGACGGGCCTGTCAGCGAATGGGTGAAACGGGAACCGGTTTTCAATCCGAAGCGGAACTCGATATGGAAAGTTCCGAAGCGACTTGGCGAATTCCAATACATCCTTCCGGTGATTGTCGCCGTCGCCGTATTTCATCAGCGCCGGTGGCGCGGTGCGGTGATGCTGCTTGCCGCCTCGGGCATCGCCGGAGTTGCCTACAGCGTTTTGAAATGGGCCGTCGGCCGGTCCCGGCCGACGGTAGGCGCGGGTCCGTTTTCGTTCGACCCCTTCACGGGCGGGTTGCCCGGTTTGATCACGAGCGGGAATCTGGCGTTTCCCTCCGGCCACGCCGCGTTCGCTTTCGCCGTCGCGGCGGGGATGGCAATTCTGATTCCCCAATGGCGGTGGGCGTTTTTTCTCCTCGCGGCAATGTGCGGCGGGCAGCGCGTCCTCGAGTACGCACACCACCCTTCCGACATTGTCGCATCCGCCTTGCTCGGCGTAGCCGCGGCATACCTCGCGGAACGGGCCTGCAGGTATTGGCTCCCCGAGCCGTCGAATTTGGCTGACAAGGACGGACCCGGCGCGCCGGGGGCGCCGTCGTTACCGACGCCGTAATCTGCTGTTCGCCTCGTCGACACTGGAGTAACTCGCGGGGTTCGTGTTAACGTCGCCACATGAATATCGTTCTTACGTCGGCACTGTCGGCGTTCTTTATCGTGGCGGGTCTGAGCGCTACATTGTCGCTCTTGCATCGCGCCGGAAGCGTCGGCGGGCGGATCGCCGCCACGTGTTGCCGGGCTCCGGTGCTCGACATCGTCGTGTCCATTTTTACTTGGATTCCCTGGGTATTGGCCGGCTTCGCGTTTGGCTGGCAGGGCATTCTCGGCGCGCTCGCCGGCCAGATCCTCGGGCTCTTCGCGTGGGTTTACGGCCACGAACTCGCCCATCGAGATGCGACCCGAGGGCCGCGGATTGTAAAATTTCTCAACCGCGTCGTCGGCCGGGGAAGGAATCACGCGGCGCTGTGGGTGACGGCCGTCGCGCTGCCCGGCTTTCTCCTTATCCGCCTCATCGAAATCGTCTGCTATCCCTGGCTCATCTGGCTCCTGAAATTCCCGAAATACAACCAGGCCGAGTGGGTCAACGTCAGCCGGCAGAAATTTGACGGCCTGGTCGGGCACGACCTCATCTGGTGCCTTTATTGCGATTGGATGACCGGCGTCTACGCGCTGGGCGCCGAGATGCTCCGCAACGTCGAGTCCTTCTGGTGCCCCATCCGTTTCTATGACGGCAAGAAGTGCGACAACTGTAAGCTCGACTTCCCCGACGTCGCCGGCGGCTGGGTCGCGGCGACCGCGACAATGGCCGACGTCGAGAAAACAATGCAGGAACATTACGGCTCCGGCAACCGCTCGTGGTTCGGTCACAAGACGCGGATCACGGTAAAAGGGCAGTCGGTCGGCCCACGTGACGCGTGAGTAGGTCGATCAGCAAATTCAGGCGATTCGAATCGTGCCCCGATTCCCCTTTGTCCTGCAATCATTACAATCCGCGCCGCAATGGATGCGCCCTACCTATCGCTCGTGATCCCGGCTTACAACGAACAAGAGAACGTCGAAGTGCTGCTTCAACGCGTCGCGGCGGCCCTCGCGCAGGCGGGCAAGCCGTTTGAAGTCATCATTATTGACGACGGCAGCACCGACGATACGCCCCGGCTGCTGGCTGAGGGGATGAAGAAGTACCCGTGGCTCCGTGTGCTATGCATGGCGAAGAACGGCGGTCAGAGTGCGGCGTTCGAAGCCGGGTTTGAAGCGGCGCGGGGGCAGGTCATCGCGACAATCGACGCCGACTTGCAGAACGACCCCGAAGAAATCCCCCGGCTGCTCCCGCTCCTCGACGGGGCGGACGGCCAGCCGCCGGTCGACATGATCACCGGCTGGCGGAAAGACCGTCAGGACACCAACTTCCGCCGGTGGCAGAGCCGGCAGGCCAACCGCATCCGCAACTGGATCAGCGAGGAGACTGTCAACGATTCGGCCAGCAGCCTGAAGATGTACCGGGCGCATGCGATCAAGGGATTAAAGCTTTTCAACGGCGCGCACCGGTTTTTTCCGACGATGGTAAAGATGCGAGGCTTTGCCGTTCGCGAGGAGCCCGTGAAGCATTCCCACCGCTACGCCGGCACCGCCAAGTACGGCTTTCGCAACCGGGCGTTCCGGGCGTTTATCGATTTGCTGGGGATTCGCTGGATGAAGAAGCGGTATTTACGTTATCAGGCGACTGAAATGCCACGGAACGCGCAGTAGTGGCGTAGCGCGCGTGGGACGTCACAGGCCTGCGGGTCCGCCCTCGTCGGTGATCCGCCACACTTCGACCTCGCGTTCCTCTGCCGCGAAGGTGAGCGACGTCTGCGCTTCGACGTGCTTGAGCAGATTGTCCCGCTGCTTTGTGTCGCCCGTTGCATCCGACGAAGAGCGGTGGAACCGGTAGTGGACTTCCTTGGGTTTGAAGGTCGTTTCGTCGACAACCTTCATGGCGGCCCGCTCGCCCACGTTACTGAGGAAATTTGCCAGGTCCCCGGTGCCGCCGCCACTGCCGTCGTCGGCTTTTTCCGGAAGGCCCTCTTCGCAAAATAGGTGAATCGAGCCGTCGTCGTCCCAAGGCGCGCGAGGCAGGGCGTGGAATTCGTACCGGCCGCGGGCGACGAGCACTTTCTTGCGGACGAGGACGCGCTCGAACTCCATCCGCCGGGCGCATCGTTCGCGCAGGACGTCGCGCACCTTCGCCAGCAATGCCTCGGGGTCGGCGCCCTGACGCATCATCCAATCGCCGGGCGCGGGGGCAATGCGCAGGTCGTGATCGATCTCAATATCGCTCGGGTCAATCCCGACGGCCGCCACGGCCCAACCCACTGTGCCCGGCCCTGATGACATCGATCTGGACTGTACCTTCCCCTCGTTCCACTGGAATACGA
>JBKJRK010000164.1:0-6775 GCA_046593135.1 Tepidisphaeraceae bacterium
AGTCGCCTTGCGCGATGAGCAGCTCAAGATCGGAGGGGGTAGGTAAGCCCGTGGCATTGGTGGACGGGTCGTCGGGGTTGTCGAAATCGGTAAGAAAGACTCGCGCGCCTCTGGCAAGCTTTGGCTTGTAGCGTCCGAAGCCGAGCTTCGGATCGACCGTTCCGTCGATGACGTTGGTGCCGGCACGACCGAGGAAATCGATTTGGTCCAACGGCTGCCCGCCGTCGACGCCGTTGCCCGTGCGACCGAATCCGACGAGCGTCGCGACCTGATCCTGCTCCTTCCGTCCGCGGTAGAGCCCGGCCGGCGTTACCCCCGCGACCGGCGCGGCGAGTCGTACCAGGCCGAGGTCATGACCTTTCCGCAGGTCGCCGTTAAAGCGGGGATGAGCGACCCACCCTTCGGCGGTGTAGTCCTGCCCGCCGACGGAGAAGGACATCTCGTTCGTGCCTTCCAACAGATGCGCAGCCGTCAGCACCCAACGATCGCCGATCAGCACGCCCGATCCACTGAACCCCGGTTCGCTTCGCGTTATGCGAAACAGGCCCGCGCTCGCGAAGTCGGGAGCTTGGGCGTAGCTAAGATATTGCTGCGGATCGCGGTCATGGCGGATCGTGCCCGCGTAGCACGCCGGGACGGACCACGCCGTCGCCATCACGGCGGTGATGGTAAAGCCTGACAAATAGGATAGAAGTTTCGGCACGCACTATTGTAGTCGTCGCACGTGGGCACGTTACACGTTTTCGAGCGTTTCCCGATGAAGATTGGCTGGGCAGGGCTTGTTTCGCACGATACAGTGGGAATTTCGGAGTGAAGCACAACGAATAAGCCCTTTCAACCGTAGCCATCTTTGTTAGTCGTTATGAGGCATGCCTGAATGGTCTCTTCAGAAGGGTGATCTTCGGTGTCGAAACGAATCTCACGTCGTCAGTTTGTCCAAGGCTCCCTGGCCGCCGCGGCGACCGCTGCTGCGGTCGGCCGTCCGCGATTGCTTCGCGCGGCGGGGCCGACCAATGCTAACGGGCGGCTCAACGTCGCGTTCATTGGCACCGCCCAGCAGGCGTCGTCCGACTTTGACCGCATCGTCGCGTCGAACAAGGTTCACGTCGTGGCCGTGTGCGACGTAGACGAAACCTTTCTCGACGCGGCGGTGGAGAAGCCGGCGGCGGCGGAGGCGAAGCGGTTCGGCGATTACCGGAAAATGTTGGCGGAGATCGACAAGGACATTGACGCCGTTGTGATCGCCATTCCCGACCACAGCCATTTCCACGCCGCCGTCCAGGCGATGCGTCTCGGCAAGCACGTGTACGTCGAGAAGCCGTTGTGTCACGACGTGTGGGAAGTGCGCGAGCTGATGAAGCTGGCCCGCGAGGAAAAGCTCGTGACGCAGATGGGCACGCAGATTCACGGCGGCGAGAACTACCGGCGGGTGGTTGAGAAGATTCAGGCCGGCGCGATCGGGAAGGTGACGCGGGCGCACTCGTGGGTCGACGGCGCCTACACTGCGGACACGCCGACGCCCATCCCCCCGCCCCAGGTGCCGGCGGGGCTCAACTGGGACCTGTGGCTCGGGCCGGCGCCCGAGCGGGCGTATAACCCCCGGCTCCACCCGTTCTGGTGGCGCGGCTGGTGGGATTTCGGCGGCGGCAAGTTCGCCGACATGGCCTGCCATCACATGGACCTGCCCACCTGGGCGCTCGGCCTGACCTCGCCCGCCACGATCGAATCCCACGGCCCCGATCCCGATCCTGAAAGCGGGCCGCCGTGGCAGGTCGTTGACTACCACTACCCGGCTGTTGGAGACCGGGGGCCGATTCATTTGACTTGGTATCACGGCGGCAAGCGCCCGCCACAGTTTGCCGAAGGCAAGCTGCCGAAGTGGGGTGACGGCACGCTTTTCGAGGGCGAGAAGGGCATGCTGCTCGCCAGCTATGACGAACACAAGCTTTTTCCGGAAGATCAATTCAAAGACTATCAGGCTCCCGCGCCGACCATCGCACGGTCGATCGGCCATTACAACGAATGGGTCACCGCCTGCCTCGATAACAAGCCGGAGGCGACGACGTGCCGCTTCGACTACTCCGGCCCACTTGCCGAGGCCGTTCAACTTGGCGTCGTGTCGCACCGCGTCGGCAACAAGAAGCTCGAATGGGACGCCGTCGCCGGCAAGTGCCCCAACGCGCCCGAAGCCGACAAGTTTCTCAAGCGGCAGTACCGCAAAGGTTGGGAGATCTAACACATGGCTGCCACCGACGACGAATTAAAAAAGGCGCTAAAGGCGTTTAAGAAGCGTCTCAAACTGACGCAACTGGACGAGGATTCCCACTTGGGCCGTAGCCCGATGACGGGCGCGAAATCGCAGGTCGTGTCAATTCAGCCGCCGACCGGCTTCGGCCGGGAAATATGGGAGGAATTGACTGAAAAAGGTTTCCTCAAACGCGACGGCGGCGGGTTCTACGCGCTGGTGCCGGGGAAGTGAACGCTGCGTCAGCCCGTTTTTTGGTTCGCAACGGTGACCCCGAGGCAACACCTGCGGGTGTCGCGACGTAATGAGTTGGTACGCGGCCCCTGCGGTGCATGTCGGCTGCGTGGCACGCGAACGGCCACGCCGTTAAATTAATGTTGATGTGCCGGTGTGTGACGACCGAGGTTGGAGGCCGATTGATGCGCGATTTCCGAGCTGTTCAATCCATTTGTGCCCGCTGGCTTTTGGCGGTGACGGTCTGCGCCGCGTCGGCCGGGGCTGTGCTGGCGGAGCCGGCGGTTCCGGAGAAAGTGGATTTCAACCGCGACGTTCGGCCGATCCTTTCCGACACCTGCTTTGCCTGCCACGGTCCCGACAAGAACGCCCGCAAATCCAACCTTCGTCTCGACACCAAGGAAGGGGCGTTCGCCTCGCTGAAAGGCGGCGACGGACACGTCATCGTGCCGGGCAAGCCCGAGGCCAGCGAGGTCTACCGCCGAATTTCGACGACCGACGCCGACGACCTCATGCCGCCGGCGAAGTTCAACAAGACGCTTACGCCGCGGCAGATCGCGATCATCAAGAAATGGATCGAGCAAGGCGCTGAATTCAAAGGCCACTGGGCCTACCTGCCCGTGCAACGGCCGGCGGTCCCGGGCGAACAGACGTCCGACGGTTTTGTTCGCAACCCGATTGACGCACTCGTGCTTGCCCGCCTGAAGGACACCGAGCTGAAACACGCGCCGGAAGCCGACCGCGTCACGCTCATCCGCCGGCTCTATTTTGATCTTCTCGGCCTGCCGCCGACGAAGGAGCAGGTTGACGCGTTTGTCGGCGACAAGAGTGCGGACGCTTACGGGAAGGTCGTCGACCAACTCCTTGCCAACCCGCACTACGGCGAGCGGATGGCGGTCTACTGGCTTGACCTCGTGCGCTACGCCGACTCGACCGGCTACCACAACGACGTCCCGATGGCGGTGTCGCCGTACCGCGATTACGTCATCAAGTCGTTCAACGACAACACGCCCTTCGACCGCTTCACGACCGAGCAACTCGGCGGCGACCTGCTGCCGAACGCGACGATGAAGGACCGCGTCGCGAGCGCGTACAACCGCATTCTCCAGACCACCGAAGAAGGCGGCGCCCAGGCGAAGGAATACCAGGCGAAGTACGCCGCCGACCGGGTCCGAAACGTTTCAACGGTCTGGCTCGGTCAGACGATGGGCTGCGCCGAGTGCCACGACCACAAATTCGACCCGACGACGACGCACGACTTCTACGCCATGGCGGCGTTCTTCGCGGACATCCAGGAGCCCGGCGTCGGGGCGCGGGGGCCTGGTGTTCCCGTGTTCGATTCGGCGGGCGAGGCGAAGCTGAAGGAATTTGATGCACAGATCGCAAAGCTGAAGCAGCAGCTCGAAACACCGACGCCGGAGTTGGCGGCGGCGCAGGCGGCGTGGGAAAAACAGCAGCGCGAAACAGAGAGCCAGTGGAAGCCGTTCGATTTTACGGTGCTTACCGCCGCCAACGGCACCACGCTGACGAAGCAGCCCGACGCGTCCATCAAGGCCGGTGGCACGATCCCCGCGCAGGAAACCTATACCGTCTCAGTAAAGACCGACCTGAAAGGCGTCACCGCCTTTCGGCTCGAAGTATTGCCCGACGAGGCATTCAAGAATGGCGGGCCCGGGTTGTCGGAGAACGGCAATTTCATCATGACCGAGTTCAAGGTGACGGCCGCAGCAGGGGGCGCGGCTGCAGAGCCGGTGAAATTGCAGAAAGTGACGGCGGACTATTCTCAAGGCGCCTATCCAGTCGAGGGCTTGATCGACGGCAACGACGTAAGTGGCTGGGCCATTTCGGGCCAGGCGGGCAAGGCGCACACCGCGGTGTTTGAAACAGCGGCGCCCGTCGGGAAAGACGCCTCCACCGACGGCGTCACGTTCACGTTCATCCTCGAGCACAAGCAGAGCTACGTCCTCCACAACGTCGGCCGCTTCCGCATCTCCGCGACCACCAACACCAATCCGGGAAGCTTGCAGTCGCTTCCCGGCACCATTCAGTTCATCCGCGATCTCGCTCCGGACAAGCGCGATGAGAAGCAGAAGAACGAGCTGGCCGCGTATTACCGAACGGTCGCGCCGCTCCTGACGCCGCAGCGCGAGCAACTCGCGGCCGCCGAGAAGCAGAAAAACGACCTCATTGCGGCGGCGCCGAAAGTGTTGACGTCGATCGCCGACGCGCCTCGGACGGTGCGCGTCCTGCCCCGCGGCAACTGGCTTGACGAATCCGGCGCGCCGGTCGAGCCGGCCGTCCCGGCGTTCCTCGGGAAACTTGACGTAAGCGGCCGGCGGGCCAACCGCCTCGACCTGGCGCAGTGGCTCGTCCGTAAGGACAACCCGCTGACCGCACGCGTCTTCACCAACCGCGTCTGGAGAATGTTCTTCGGCCGCGGGCTGACGCAGCCGCTCGACGACCTCGGCCTGCAAGGCGAATTGCCGTCGAACCCGGAACTGCTGGATTACCTGGCCGCCGAATTCGTCGACACCGGCTGGGACGTGAAGAAGCTTGTTCGCTCGATCGTTACGAGCGGGGCGTACTGCCAGGCGTCTTTGCCGACGCCGGAGCAGCGCGAGGCCGATCCGTTTAACAAGCTATTCGCGCGGCAGACCCGGTTCCGGCTCGAAGCCGAGTTCGTCCGCGACAACGCGCTGGCCGTCAGCGGGCTGCTGGTCGACAAGATCGGCGGGCCGAGCGTGAAGCCGTACCAGCCGGCGGGCTACTGGTTCGCGCTGAACTTCCCGCCGCGCGAGTGGGAAAACGACAAGGGCGAGGGTCTGTATCGCCGGGGCATGTACACCTGGTGGCAGCGGAGTTTCTTGCACCCGAGCCTCGTGGCCTTCGACGCCACGACGCGTGAGGAATGCACCGCCGAGCGCCCGCGGAGCAACATCCCCCAGCAGGCGCTGGCGTTGCTCAACGACCCGACCTACGTCGAAGCCGCCCGCGTCTTTGCCGAGAAAATCATCCGCCAAGGCGGGTCGGATCCCGCCGCCCGCATCCAATGGGCCTTCGGCCACGCCTTGTCCCGGCCTGCGAACGCGGACGAGTTGAAGATTTTGACCGATCTGTTCGGAAAACACGAAACGCTTTACGCGAAGGATGCAGAAGCCGCAAAGGCGCTGATGTCCAACGGCGCCGCTCCGGTACCCAAGGACTTAAACGTCAGCGAACTGGCTGCCTAGACGAGCGTGGCCCGCGCGATCCTGAACCTGCACGAGACGATCACGCGGTACTGACCTGTGACGTGGCGCGGGCGTCTCGCCCGCGTCTTGGATTTTTGAATAAAACGCGGGCGAGACGCCCGCGCCACGGAAGAAGTCAATGGACTCTTTACAGCAGCAACAAAAACTTCGTATCACCCGCCGGTCGCTTTTCGGCAACGCCTCGCGCGGTATCGGAGCCCTTGCGCTCGCTTCGCTCGTCAACCCGTCGCTGCTGCGCGGCGCGGAACTCGGCGATGGCGGCACGCCGCAGCAGAAGATGGACAAGTGGGCCGGCGTCATCACGCCCGCGCACGTCCCGGCTAAGGCCAAACGCGTCATCTGGCTGACGATGGCCGGCGGGCCTTCACACCTGGAAACCTTCGACTACAAGCCCAAGCTCGCCGAAATGCACGGCAAGCCGATGCCCGAGAGCTTCACCAAAGGCCAGCCGATCGCGCAGCTCCAGGGCCAGACGCTCAACTGCTTCGGCCCGCAGCACCCGTTTGCGAAATTCGGCAAGAACGGGCAGCAGATCTGCTCGCTGTTCCCGCACCTCGGCGCGGTGATCGACGACGTGTGCATCATCAACTCGATGAAGACCGAGGCGATCAACCACGACCCCGCCCACACCTTCATGAACACCGGCACGACCATCAGCGGCCGGCCGAGCATGGGGTCGTGGCTGTGGTACGGGCTGGGGAGCGTGGCCGACGACCTGCCCGGCTTCGTCGTGCTCACCAGTAGCGGCCAGGGCGGGCAGATGCAGCCGATCGCCTCGCGCCAGTGGCACAGCGGGTTCCTGCCTTCGCGCTTCCAGGGCGTGCAACTCCGCGGCAAGGGCGACCCCGTGCTCTACCTCACCAATACGCCCGGCGTCAGCCGCGACGCGCAGCGCGACGTCATCGACGCCGTCCAGAAGCTCAACCTCGCCGCCAACGAGCGCCTCGACGATCCCGAAATCGCCACGCGCATCAGCCAGTACGAGATGGCGTACAAGATGCAGGCCAGCGTTCCGGAACTGACCGACCTGTCCACTGAGCCAAAA
>JBKJRK010000315.1:0-5377 GCA_046593135.1 Tepidisphaeraceae bacterium
AAACGCGCTGGCCGCGCCGGCGGGGGCGTGACGCGAGATGACGATCGGCAGCCGCAGGCAGCGGAAATCGAGCCCGTGGCGTTGGGCGCAATAAAATCCAAGCCGCTCGCACGCGACTTTGGTGACGCCGTACAGACCTTCCGGCCACTGCGGGTGGTCCTCGGGCAGCCGCGGGGGCAGAGTCCCGCCGAAGGTGGCGAGGCAACTGGGCAAGAATAGTTTGCTCACACCGTTGCGGACGGCTGCCTCGAAGAGGGCGAACGTCCCGTCCATGTTGACACGCCAGGCGAGCTCGCGGTTTTGCTCGCACGAGCCGGAAAGGAGCGAGGCGAAGTGGAGGATCGTGGCCGGTCGCACTTCCCGCACTAGTTCGGCGACGGCGTTTCGATCGGAGAGGTCTGAGCGGATGTAACGACAACCAGGCGACGTCGCTGCCGCGGGGCGGTCGGCGATGTCCATGAGCGTGACGGAATCGCCGGGGCGCGCCAGCCCGAACGTGAGCTGGCAGGCCAGGTTTCCTGCGCCACCGGTGATCAGGTATCGCTCGCTCATGTTACGCCGGCCGGATCGTCGCGAGTTGCTGGCCGAGCGCTACGACCGCTCCCTCGGGAAAGAGGACGTCGTCCAGCACGCCCGTCGCCGGCGATTCGATCTCGACGACGGCTTTGTCGGTCTCCATTTCGACGAGTGGGTCGCCTGCCCGAACCGCATCGCCCGGCTGCTTGATCCACTTGACCACCTTTGCCTCGGTGACGGTGAGGTCGCCGTGCGGCATGATGACCGCCGTTCCGTTGGTCGGTCCCGCGACGGCCTTGGGCGCTGCGCCGGCCGGGGTTCCGGGCGGGACGGGAGAGGAGGCCGGGCGCGGCGGGTGAAACTCCTCGGAAGCCGCGGAAGGGGCGGCGAGGCGCCGCTCCGTCGCCCCCGGGCGCGATTCGGCGCGCGGGGTACCCTCAATGACGGCCTTGGCCGCGTCGATGATCTTCTCGACCGTGACAACCGCCTCTCGCTCGAGAACGGGGCTGAACGGGTGCGTGACGGTGCGCGTGTGTAGTCGGCCGATCGGCGCGTCCAGCTCGTCGAAGGCGATTTCCATCATGGCCGCCGCGATCTCGGCGCCAACCCCGCACATGGCGTAGCCTTCGTCGACGACCAGGAGGTGGTGGGTGCGCGACAAACTTTCGGCGATGGTTTGCACGTCGAGCGGCACAATTGTGCGCAGGTCGACGATCTCGCAGGAGATTCCGTCTTTCTCCAGCGTAGCCGCGGCTTCGAGGCAGCGGTGCAGCAGCAGCCCGCCGGAGACGATCGTAAGGTCTTGACCTTGCCGCGCGATGTTGGCGACGCCGAAGGGCACCAGGTGTTCGCCGGTGGGGACTTCGCCCTTGGTGGAGAAGAGCGATTTGTGCTCGAGAAAAATCACCGGGTCGCCGGCGCGGAGGGCGGTCTTGATCAGCCCCTTGGCGTCGGCCGGCGTGGAGGGGAGCGCGACGATTAGACCCGGAATATGAGCCCAGATCGGGTGGTACGTGCCGCTGTGGTGCGGCCCGGCCGTCTTCACCTCGCCGCTGCCGGCGAGGACGACGACGGGTGCGCTCATCCGCCCGTTGCTCGTGTACCGAAGCTTCGCCGCCTGGTGGATGATCTGGCTGGCGGCCTCGAAGAGGAAGTCGGCGAACATCAGGTCGGACACCGACCGGCATCCCGTGGCGGACGCCCCGATTGCGGCGCCGGTAAAACCGAGTTCCGAGATCGGCGTGTCCATCACGCGGTCGCCGCCGAACTCCTGCCACAGGCCCTTCGTGTGGGCGAAGCTGCCGCCGCGTTCGCCGATGCCTTCGCCGAAGTAAAGGATGCCCGCGTCGCGGCGCATTTCCTCGGCAATTCCGTCGCGCACCGCTTCGAGCCAGCCTTGGGTCACGGTTTGCGGCGCCGCTTTTGATCCCCTCTCACGGTACGCCGGGAGAGGGTTAGGGTCTTCTGCCGAATCGCGCCCAAGACCCTCACCCCCGCCCGCTCGGGGACCGTCGCCAATTCCCCTCGCTTCTCCCGGAGTACCGGGAGAGGGAGTATGCCGCTCGCCCGCGGGCATGGGTGGGTTGAGCGGCGAGGCGAACACGTGGCGATTCACGCTGGCCGGATCGGGCTCGGGCGAGGTGCGCCCGAACTCTACCGCGTCGCGCACTTCTTCATCGACGCGAGCGTCGATCGCGTCGAGATCCGCAATCGTTGCCATCTTCATCTCTTCGCAGAGCTTTTTGCGGAACAGTGTGATGGGATCGCGTTGCTTCCACTGCTCGACCTCTTCTTTGCTGCGGTACGTGCCGAAGAGGGGGTCGCCTTCGTGATGGCCCACGGTGCGATAGGTGCGCGCCTCGATGAGCGTCGGCCCTTGGCCCGCACGGGCGCGTGCGGCCGCGTCGCGCATGGCGGCCCAGACGGCAAGCACGTCGTTCCCGTCGACCCCGACGCCTGGAATGGCGTACGCCGCCGCCCGGCTGGCGACGTCGGGGTTTCGCGTCGCAAGCGCGAGGGGAGTGGCGGTGGCGTAGAGATTATTTTCACAGACAAAAACGGCGGGCGCGTTCTGCACCGCCGCAAGGTTGAGCGACTCGTGGAACGTCCCATGATTAACGGCCCCGTCGCCGAAAAAGGCGACCGCCACTTGCCCGTTGCGTCGCACCTTCGCGCTGATCGCGGCCCCAACCGCCAGCGGGATTCCCGCGCCGACGAGGCCGTTGGTTCCGAAGAGCCCCGACGGCGGGTCGTACAGGTGCATGCTGCCGCCGCGCCCCCCACAGCAGCCCGTCTCCTTCGCGTACAACTCGGCCATCAGCGCCCGCGCGCTCAATCCCTTAGCCAGCGCGTGGCCGTGGCCGCGGTGCGTACTGGTGATCCAATCGCTTGTCGTCAGGTGCGCACAAACGCCGACGGCGACGGCCTCCTCGCCGATGTACAGGTGAACGAACCCGGGGAGTTTGCCGTTCTTGTACAGGTCCTGCACCTTCAGCTCGAACCGCCGGAGCAGCACCATCTGCTCGTACAGTCGCAAGAGTTCCGCGGCGTCGACATGGGTGGCGGCTTCATGCTCCGTATTCACCGATTGGACTGTTGTCGTCATGTTCATCCGAATCTAATAGTGAGCAGGGGGCTCAAGTGAGCAAGGACAAGATGACAACGTGAGCAAAAAGAGGCAGGCGATCCTATCCCGCCTTCGCCTTTCGCCTTGTCACCCATTCACCTTGTCATCTCTTCATCCACCACAGGGTTCACGAGCGCCCCGATCTTCTCGATCTCGATCGTGACACTGTCGCCCGCCTTAAGCCACAGCGGCGGTTTTCGCGCCATGCCGACGCCGTGGGGCGTGCCGGTAAGGATCACCGTGCCGGGGACGAGCGTCGTGCTGCCGCTAAGGAACTCGATCAGCGCCGGCACTTCGAAGATCATGTCGCTGGTGTTCCAGTCCTGCACGGTTTGGCCGTTCAAGATTGTCTTGATCTTCAGGGCGTTGGGATTGGGAATCTCATCCGGCGTGACCAGGCACGGGCCGAGTGGGCAGAACGTATTGAACGTCTTGCCCCGGCACCACTGGCTGCCGCCTCTATTGATCTGCCAGTCCCGCGCCGATACGTCGTTGGCGCAGGTGTACCCGGCGACGTAGTCCAGTGCGTCTTTCCGCGACACATTCGTCGCAGATTTCCCAATGACGACGGCCAATTCGCATTCGTAATCGACCTCATCGCTTTTGAGGTGCGTGGGGAGCATGATCGGATCGCCGGGGTTTTGCAGTGAGCCGGTGGACTTCATGAACAGGATCGGGAACTGCGGCACCGCGACGTTCGATTCCTCGGCGTGATGCCGGTAATTCAGCCCGATGCACATCAGGTTCGTCGGCACGATCGGCGCGAGCAGCTTATGGACCGCCGCGACGCGACCGGTCTCTGTAACGCTGGTCAGCGGATCGCCTTGAAGCTCGACGGCGGTGCCATCGGGACGTTGAGAGGCGAACGCGATTCGGCCAGAAGAATCGGAGTAGCGAATGATTTTCATGTCAGTTTTCGTTTCAAATGAAACCGGGGTTCTTGATCCAAACCCGAATGACGAAACCCGAAGCGCGCCCCCTTTCGACATTCGGACTTCGGGCTTCATTCGGATTTCTGGTTTCGTCATTCTGATTTTCACTTACACCCGTCACTTCCCCGCGCTATACCCGCCGTCAATCACGAACTCGCTGCCGGTGACGAACGCGGAATCGTCGGATGCCAGATAATGCGCCGCCGCCGCGATCTCGTCGGGTTGGGCCATGCGTTTGAGCGCATGCGGCGCGGCAAACTCGGTCCGGTACTTTTCCGGATCGTCATATTCGCGCAGCCGGGCCTGAACGAACGGCGTCTCGACCCGGCCGGGGCAGATGCAGTTGATCCGCACGCCAGTTGCGCCGTGATCGAGCGCCATCGCCCTGGTCATCCCGGCGACAGCGTGCTTGGTCGTCGTGTAGGCGAAGCGGTCGTACATCCCGATGATCGCCGCGATCGAACCGATGTTGACGATCGACCCGCTTCGCCGCTCGATCATGTGCGGCAACGCGGCCCGACAGAGGTAAAACATGCCTTTGACGTTTACCGACCACATCTGATCCATTTGTTCGCTCGTCGTCGTGAGGACTGTGCCGACTTGTCCGATGCCGGCGTTGTTCACCAGCACGTCGAGTAGGCCGGTCTCCGACACCACGCGCGAGACGAGCGCGCCGCAGGCCGGCTCGCTCGTGATGTCGAGTTCAACGAACGCGGCCATGTGACCGGCGGCGCGAATCCGGTCGGCCGTCGCGCTGCCGCCGGCGACGTCACGATCCGCAACAAAAACGCGAGCGCCGGCCGCCGCGAAACGCTCGGCGATCGCCGCGCCGATGCCCGAGCCGGCTCCGGTCACAATCGCCGATTTATCCTGCAACGAAAACACCGACACCCTCCATTGGCCTGCTACCGGGCCACTTGACTGCAAAACGACTCGGGCAACTCAAGACTCCAATCCTCCGCAACGCCGCGCAGATTCTGGATCACATCCGTCGGCAGAACGATGCCCTCCGCTAGCGCCTTGTCGCGTCGCTCCCATTCCATTTCGCCGGGGACGTAAATCCGCTCCGCTCCCACGGCTCGTGGAGCGTTGTGCATTTCACGGATCATCTCATCCACGCGCGATTTGAACTGTGCGATGGGCGTCATCGCCCCGACATTGATCACGATGAATGCGGCCCCGTGCCCGGTTGCAAGCGTTGGGTCGCTTTGTATCCAGTTGCGCACCTGCCACGTCATGGCCGCGCCGGTCGCCAGCGCCGAGAGCGATTCGATCAGTAACGCAAGTCCGTACCCCTTGTGTC
>JBKJRK010000356.1:0-3954 GCA_046593135.1 Tepidisphaeraceae bacterium
CGGTGCCGATAGCCGCGGGGGCTCGATCGAGCAGCAGATCGACCGCTTGCCGATCAACGTCACGAAGTTGTACGCTCATAACCATCCCCATCGACTTGGCCGGCGATCCGCATTAATGAACGCCCGCCGGGACATTGGAAAAAACAAAAACAATGCCAAAACGACGACTCTTCCCGACGCTCACTCCGCCAGAACGCCGAGTGTAAACACCCGGCCTACGAATTATGATAACAGCTCGCACGATCGGATTCAGACATTTGATTCGTGACGACCCTCCGGGTCGGGCATGAATCAAAACCGGGAAGACGTGACCCGGTGATTTGTAGAATCGCACATCCTTACTTAACTGGTTACGCCAGGCAACCGTTCCTGGTTCGCCCTCCAGCGATCGGCAAAATGGGCCACCGCAGCGTGAAGGCGCGATTTAACGGTTCCCAGCGGAATTTCCAGGATTTCGCCGATCTGCTTATACGGAAACTGATGGAAATACGAAAGAAGCAAGATTTCGCGCAAGTGTTCGGGCATGTTGCCGACGGTGACCTGGACCTGCTTTTGGAGTTCCTCGCTTTCCAGGGCCGCACTGGGCAAATCCTGGACGGCTTGCATGAGGTCGATGAATTCGCCGCTTTCGTCGTCGCCTGAGATCGACGCCTGCAGGGGGTTCGTGGGCCGTCGGGCTTGGCTCCGAATGAGGTCGCGGGCTTTATTCGCGGCGATAGTGAACAGCCACGGGCGGAATCGACGCTGAAGGTCGAACTGCTCGGCCGACTGATGGACTTGCAAAAAAGCTTCCTGGAATACGTCCTCCGCCGCCGCGCGGTTTCCGAGGAATCGAACCAGGAAATGGTACAGCTCACGTTGGTAACGCCCGACCAGTTCGCTAAAGGCGTTTTTGTCGCCGTGGCGGTAGTCGGACAGGAGTTGCTCGTCGGTTCGGTTGGGGGACGAAAGCCCGGGGTAATTCACGGTCGGGCCGCCGTTGTGCTCGTCGCGCGCGCGAGGCGCGGCCCCGTGCATGGTGACGAAGCCTTGGTCGGCGTCCTTCCCGTTCTGGCCGCCGTTGCGAGATTGGTTGTAGGCCGAAGCGTTCATGTCGTGCTCCCAGCAAACCGCCTGGCGTGAGATTCGTCAACGTCAAAATACCACATCCGACCCGATAGGCTCTTCTGCTGGGTCCGATAACCCGCCGGGCAGAACCTATCAAATCGTATGCCCGCATTGCAACGGATTCTCGGGGAGGGAACAAATGATGACAGGGGACAAGGTGACAAGGGGACTAGGCGAAGGAATAAGTGGGGGCGAGAAAAGAGGATAATGTTCTTGAGTCCGCCAGTGACCTCGTCACCTGCTCCCCTTGTCCCCTTGTCCCCTTGTCTCCTTGTCTCCCGTCCCTCACGGCACTTCGCTTCAAGCGGGGTGCTGGGAGCGTCCGATAACTAGGAAGTCTGTCGGCGGTGTCGTCGGCGAACTCAGTTGGTCCGCGGAATCAGTCGATACGCCCACATGGGACCGTCTAACGCCCGAAGTAAGGAACGGCTGATGATCAAGCGCACGGCTCGCGTCATGCGAGGTTTAACGGCGGGCGGTGTCGCCCTCAGTATACTTTTCGCCGCCCCGGGCTGCGCGAAATTCTCATCGATCATGAACCGGCCGGCGCAGGCGACGAACGCCTCGCCCCGCGGGGCGGAGGACACGGCTTATTTCGAGCCGGGCGCGTCGGTGGACGGAAGCCGCAACCCGTCGCGGGCTCCGCAGCATGCGACGCCGGGCGTGGCGGCGGACGAGACGATGCTCACGTCGGCCGACCCGCATTTTGCCGACGAAGCGCCTGTGCCGGACGCGTCGCAGACCGTCAACGTCTTCGGCGAAACCGGTGGCGTCGAGCGCGGCCCGGCTAAGCCGGTCGGCGAGTCGGGATTTCAGCAGCACACGTCGGTCGACGAAGGCGAAGACGGCGACGTCACGGTCGACCCGACCGGCCGGTGGCTCGCGTTCAGCAGCTCGCGGCACAACGAGGCCGGCGACATTTATCTTCAACGCGTCGACGGGACGTCCGTCACGCAACTGACCAACGACGCCGCCCGCGACGCCTACCCGGCTTTCAGCCCCGACGGCAAGTGGATCGCCTTCAGCAGCACGCGGGCCGGAACCTGGCAGATTTACCGGATGGACCTCGACGGCCGGAACGTGGTGCAGGTCACCAGCGGCCCGATGCAGGCCATCCATCCGAGCTTCAGCCCCGACGGCGGGCGGCTCGTGTACAGCGCGATGGGATCACGCAGCCGGCAGTGGGAACTGTGGACGGTTGATTTGCTCAGCGGCGAACGCCGGCAGATCGGCTACGGGCTGTTTCCGAACTGGTCGCCGGACAAGACGGCCGATCGCATCGCGTACCAGCGCGCCCGCCAACGCGGCTCGCGGTGGTTCAGCCTGTGGACGATGGACCTCGTGAACGGCGAAGGCCGGCGGATGACCGAAGTCGCCGTCAGCTCCAACGCCGCCCTGGTCGCGCCGTGCTGGAGCCCCGACGGCAAGAAACTCGCATTTACGACGGTCGTGCAGCCCGCCAAGGGCGCCAAGGCCGGCCAGCAGGACGTGTGGACGGTTGACGCCGACGGCGCGAACAAGCAGCGCCTCACCGACGGCAACGGAACCAACCTGACGCCGGCCTGGGCGATAGACAATCGCGTCTACTTCGTGAGCGACCGCGGCGGCAACGAGAGCGTCTGGTCGATCCAGTCGGATCCTTCCGACGCGTTCACCACCAGCATTAGCCGGGCGCCGAAGGCGCCCACGCAGGAAACGGCAGATACGAAAGAAGTCGGACGCTGAGGTGATATTTCCCTCTCCCTTTGGGAGAGGGTTAGGGTGAGGGTGGCGTCGGGGTCACGATGCTTACCTCCTGCGTCAACTCCCCTTCACCCCTGCCCTCTCCCGAAGGGAGAGGGAGAAGCGTAGTAGGCCAGTCGAGCTTCAAGGACGAAGCACATGAACGTATTGCGAATCATCCCGGCGTTGGGCGTTGTCGTCGCGCTGTTGGCGACGGCCGGTTGCCAGGAGAAGGCCCCGGTGTACGGCGTCGAGGCGACTCAGGCGCTGGCGGCCGAGAAGGGCGAGGTCTGGGCGATCGCGCCGGCCCTCAACCTCAGCGGCCAAAGTGGGGTTGATCCACTGTTGCAGGCGGACATTGTTTTCCAGCAACTTCAGCACGTCCGCGGGCTGACGGTGATCCCGGTGAACCGGGTTGCCGAGGTGTACGCGTCGTTGCGGATTGAGAAGATTCAGTCGGCCGAGCAGGCGGCGATCGTGTGCGACTTGCTGGGATGCACGGCGCTGGTCGTGCCCACGGTGACGGCGTATGACCCGTACAACCCGCCGAAGTTCGGGGCGTCGCTCCAGATGTTCCGCAAGCCGGGGACGTACGAGCGGCCGGACCAAATCGACCCGCGGGCGCTGTCGCGTGCCGCCGCCCCGGCGGTAAACGAGTCGCTCCCGCCGGAGCCGGACTTTTTGCAGGCGGTGGGGATGTACGACGCGGTGAACGGGTCGGTCCGCGACGCGCTATTGGCCTACGCCGCGGGTCGAAACGACCCGATAGGACCCATGGGCGCGAAAGAATACATGGTCAGCATGGACCGCTACTGCGGGTTCGTCTACCACGAGCTGATCGGCGACCTGTTGAGGCAAAGCAGCAAGACGAGAGAGGAAAAGACGTAAAGAATAACGACGTAAAACGTAAAGACGTAAGGAGTCTTTCGTGTTTTTACGTTTTACGTCTTTACGTTTTACGTTCACGTTTATTATCCAGGAGTTCCCATGTCGGATACGAAGACACTCAGCCTCGTGAAGGGCAAGCAGCACTTCTGCTTCAAGTACGAGGCTGAGTGTCTTCGTATCCGACATGGGAACTCCTGAATAATAAACGTGAACGTAAAACGTAAAGACGTAAAACGT
>JBKJRK010000597.1:0-4526 GCA_046593135.1 Tepidisphaeraceae bacterium
TCGGACGTGCATCTGGAACCGACCGCAAACGGGTACGAAGTGCGATATCGCGTCGACGGCTTGCTCGACACCGCGGCAAGATATGACGCCTCGATCGGGCGGAGCGTCGTCGGCCGACTGATGGTGCTGGCACATCTGCTCACGTACCGCCTCGACGTCCCCCAGGAGGGCCGGCTCAGTGTGCCGCGGGAAGGCGACGACGCGCCGCCGCTGGATCTGCGCCTGTCTGTCATCCCGACCACCCACGGACTCCGCGCCGCAATCCGTTTACCGGCTGAATTGATCCAACCCCATCGCTTGTCGGAACTGGGCCTCCCGCCGGGCGTCGTCGACGGCTTGCACCGCTTTGCCCGATCGGATGCCGGCATGCTGCTGGTCACCGGGCCGGCGGGGGCGGGGAAGACCACGACGATCTACGCATTGCTGCGCCACATCGTCGAAACCAACCCAGGTCTCAGCGTCGTCGCCCTCGAAGACCCCGTCGAGCGCGACGTGCCCGGCGTGACACAAATCCAAGTCCAACCGTTCGGCGAACTGACTTACGAGCGCACCCTCCGCAGCATGCTCCGCCAAGACCCCCAGGTCCTGATGCTCGGCGAAATCCGCGACGCCGCCACGGCGTCGCTCGCCCTGCAAGCCGCCTTGTCCGGCCACCGCCTCGTTTGCACCCTCCACGCCGCCACCTGCGGCGGGGCGGTCGCCCGCCTGCTGGAAATGGGCATTGAGCCCTACCAAATCACCAGCGCCCTGTTCGGCGTGCTCGCCCAACGCCTCTTGCGCCGAAAAGCCCCTCTTTCGGCCCCATCCACCCCGGGCGTCTCGGCCGGCCGGTTCGCGGTCGCCGAGATCGCCTACGCCGACGAACCCGCCCGCCGGGCCATCCTGTCACGCACGGACGCCTCCACGCTGCAAGAAGCTTTCGCCCAACAGCCCGGCTATCGCGCGATGCGAGAGGTGGCTGACGAAATGGTCCAAGCCGGGGTTGTCGATGCCGGTGAAGTTCAGCGGGTGCTTGGCGCCGGGGACCTCAGTTGAGTTGCGTCAAGCCCCAACCAACCCGACACGCCGGGGCAAAGAGCCTGTGAACTTTTTGCGCCGCGGGCGTCTCGCCCGCGTTTTCGACACGAGGAACGCGGGCAAGACGCCCGCGCCACGTAAATCTTCACAGGCTCAAAGCGAAGCGTTGCCCCGGATTCCACGGCGCAATCCGGGGCGACGCTTCGCTTTCCCCCCCCCGGCGTGGCGGCCGGAGGTCACCAAAAACTTTGGGCGCCAAATTTCACTGAAATCCTTCCTGACGTCTCCGTCTTCTCGGTAGAGTATCAGTCAAATGCCGACCACCGCCCCTGAAACCGACTTCGCCTTACTGAGCCGCTTTGCCGGCGGGGAGGAGGAGGCGTTCGCGGAAATCGTGAAGCGGTACGCGGGGGTTGTTTACGCGACGAGCTATCGCGTGCTTCAGGACCGCGGGCGGGCGGAGGACGTTTCGCAGGAGGTGTTCTTCCGGCTGCTACGAAGGCCGCAGGCGGTAAGCCAGTCTCTGGGGGGGTGGCTTCACCAGTGCGCAACCCGGCTGGCGGTCGACGCGCTTCGCTCCGAAAAAGCCCGCCGGCGGCGCGAGGCGAACCGTCGGATCGAGTTCGACGACAACGAGCAGCCGCAGGCGTCGACGTGGGTCGAAATCTCGCCCTACGTCGATGAGGCGCTGGCTATGCTGCCCGAGTCGAGTCGGACGTTGCTCGTCAGCCACTTTCTCCAGGGCAAGAGCCAGAACGCGCTCGCAATGGAACTGCACGCCAGCCCGGCGACGGTTTCCCGGCGGATGCGCGACGCGGTGCTGGCGCTGCGCGCCGAACTCCGCCGGCGCGGCGTTGTCGTCGCGCCGGCGTTGCTCCTGGGGCTGTGCCGCATGAACGCGTCGGCTCAAGCGGGCTCGATCCCGGCGACGCTGATGGCCGAACTGGGAAAGATGGCGATCGTCGGCGGCCCGGTGGTGGCAGGAACCGCAACGGGGGGGGCGGGGTTCGCCTGGGGGTCGGTCGGGGCGTGGTGCGACGCGGCGGCCCGGACGTGCGGCTGGCCCGCCGAGATGGTCAAGCAGACCGTCGCCGCCGCCGCGACCTCCGCCGTCGCCCTGGTCGCGGGGCTCATGATCGCGCGTGGGTTCGTGTCGTTCCATCACATGACCGAGCCGGCCGGCTCCTCGATCGTCGCGGAGGAACCGCGCGAGCGACATCTTTCGGCGGCGCCTCCGCAAGCCGCGCCGGTCGAGCAGCCGCCCGCGGACGACGTGCGCGTCGCCCCGGCCGGCGAGCGCGACGCCGGGAAAGTGGTCCTTTTCCACTGGGCGGCCAGCCCGGACGCATCGACGCGCGTCGTCTACGGCGACGGCCGGTCAGGCGCGCTGCCGCAGTCGCTGGCGCGAAAGCTCATCGAACAACAGGCGGGAAAAACGCTCGAACAGCTTCGAGAAGAATCGAAAAAGCTGTCGGCGCCTTGATCTGATTCGTTTAACCGTCAACGCACAACAATCAACGATCGACAATCAAGAAAGTGATTGTTGATCGTGGAGGGTGGATTGTTGACACACGAGGCCCATGACCACCACTTCCCCCAACACTTTCGCCTACCACGCGCAGACGGCCGACGGGCAGCGGATGAGCGGAACAGTCGACGCTCAAGACGTCGCCGACGCCACGCGCCGGCTCGTCGAGCTGGGGTTGCGCGTTTCGGAAATCACAGCCGCGCCGAGCGCGCCGCGTCCGCGGGCGCTGCGGGCGTCGGATTTCCAGGCGTTTAACGAACAGCTCGCCCACCTCGCCAAGGCCGGCTTGCCGCTCGAGCACGGCCTACGCCTGATCGCCGCGGACCTGAACAACGGAAGACTGTCGCGCACGATCGAGCTCGTCGCAGCCGAACTGGAACGCGGCACACCGCTGCCCGAAGCATTCGAGAAGCACCGCGCTCAGTTTCCCGCTCTATACGGGCGCCTCGTGGGCGCGGGCGTGAAGTCGGGCAATCTGCCCGGCGTATTGTTCAACCTGGGCCGGCACCTGGAACTTGTCCAGCGCCTCCGGGAAGCATTGTGGCGGACCTTCGCGTATCCCGTCGCGGTCATCATCGGGCTGTGTCTCATTCTCACGCTTCTCGGCCTGTTCGTGGTGCCGAAATTTGGGGAGGTCTATCGAGATTTTCGCCTGGAGCTGCCCGCGATTACGAAGTTGCTATTGGCCGCCGGGCAGACGGTGCCGGTTGTCGCCGTTGTTGTTGTCGTGATTGTAATTGCGGTGCCGATCGTTTGGCTGTCGCTTAGGTCCGCCGGCAGGGAAGGCGCCTTCACCGATTTCGTCGCGCGCTACGTGCCGCTCGTCGGTCCGGTGATTCGCCGGGGGCTGGCGGCGCGGTGGTGCGATTTGCTGCGGGTGGCAATCTCGTCGGGAATGGATCTTCCCGCGGCCATTGTGCTGGCAAGCGAAGCGACCGGCTCGCCGGCGCTGATCCGCGACGGCCGCGAGCTCGCCGGTCAGCTCGAAGCCGGCCGGCCGCTCGAGCCCAGGCGTCACGCCCTGTTGCCGTCGAGCATTCCGGCCACCATCCAGTTCGCTTCTGGTTTCAATGACCTGCCGACGACATTGGAAGCCCTCGGCGAAATGTGCCAGCGCCAAGCCGAGCTTCGCGTCGCCGCCATCCCCGCGGTCATCACGCCCATATTCATTCTGCTCATCGGCGTCTCGGTCGGTTTCATTATTCTCGGACTGCTCGCGCCGATGCTCACGCTCATTCAGGGGATGACCAGCTCATGACGCCCGACGTGTCCAAACTACCGTCTCCCCCGGCCAAACCGCCCACCTGGGCGACGCCGCCGACGACCGGTGAGCGGGTGCTCGGCGCGTCGCTGTGGCTCCTGAAAATCGCGGCTTGGACGGTGGGCCTGCTCATTGTGACGGCGGGGATTATGGCGCTGGTGAATGCCACGGTCATGCAACCGCGTCGTTCGGGCGCGCGGGGCACCGAAGTCCTCATTTTAGTGCAAATGGCTGGGGCGTTGGCGGCGCTGCTGCTGCTGCTGGCGCTCCTCGCGTCGCTGTTTGCGGCCTTACGCCGCCGCCGGGTTCACGCCGTGATGGCGTATCTCGAGCAGGCGGTCCGCCTGAACCTGCCCCTTCCCGCGATGCTCAGTGCTGCGGAGCAAAGTGAAGGCTCCCTCACCGCGCAGGCGATCCGACGGCTGCGGCTCGAACTCGAAGGAGGCCAGAGCGTCCGCGACGCATCCGCTTCTTCACTCGGCGGCATCTCGCCGCGCACCCTCGGGCTCATCGCCGCCGCCGAACGCTCCGGCCGGCTCCCCCAGGCGCTGCGGCGGATCGTCCGGCAAGGCGTCAACCGCTTCTCCGGGCCTCCAGGGAACGAACTGTTCCTGCGGTGGTATCCACTCCTGCTCGCGATCGTGATCACATTGGTCGTGACGTGCGTTTACATCTTCGTCATGCCCAAATACTTCGAAATCTTTCGTGACTTCAAGGTCG
>JBKJRK010000448.1:0-5900 GCA_046593135.1 Tepidisphaeraceae bacterium
CCGCAAGCGGCCGACCGACCAATCCCCTCAGGGCCTCGCGCTCGCTTATTATCCAACTGTGCCGAATCTGTCGCTCGAAAGCATAACACTCGCCCTTCTCGCCGGCGGGACCGGCTCGCGCATGGGGCATGCCAAGGGCCTGCTCGACGTGCGCGGCACTCCGATTCTGCACTACCTGCTCGACCGTCTTGCCTGGCCCGGGCCGACGTTGCTCGTCACCGCACCGGGCCGGGAGCACCCGCCGGGGTGGGAGCGGTTTGACCGCGAGGCGAGCGACCCGGTCCCCGGCGAAGGCCCCCTGCGTGGCGTGCTGACCGCATTGGAACATTCGACGACCAACATCACGGTCATCGCCGCCGTCGACATGCCGGCGGTCATGCGGACGGAACTCGCGTGGTTCGCCAATCAGCTCAACGACCACCCGAGCCTCCTCGGCGTCATGGGTACGAAGTGTGTCGGCGAGATCGAACCGTTGCCGTGTGCATTGCGGCCGGGCGCGCGAATACCGATCTCGGACTCTCTTGCGTCCGGACGCCGGTCGCTTCACGGACTGGCCCGCAACGCGCAAGTAGGATTGGTCGACGCCGGCGGTTTGCCGCCGCGAACGTGGTTGAACGTTAACACGCCGGGCGAGTGGGAATTGTTCTTGCGTGATCTTCCGGAATAACGCAGCAACGTTGCCGGGCGGCTTCGCACCTTTCGACGGAATAGAACTTACGGTTAAATGATCGCAACCCCGCACCGGAGATCGCATGCCCCTGCCACAAGCCTACCGTCGCCTCGCCCAGGAATGTCCCGACGTGATCAAGCGTTACGAGTCGCTCGCCGACGCCGTGCGGGCGGCCGGGCCGTTGGACGGCAAGTCGATCGCGCTCGTGAAGCTCGCGCTGGCACTCGGCAGCGAACTCGAAGGCGGCACCCACTCCGCCGTCCGCAAGGCGCTCGAAGCCGGCTGCACGCGGGAAGAATTGCTCCACGTCGCCCTGCTCGCCACGACGACGATGGGCTTCCCCGCCATGATGCGCGGCCGGAGCTGGGTGCTGGATGTGGTGGACGGGAAGTCAGAGAAAGAATGAACGCCAAACGCCAAGAACAGAAGAGATGAGCCACAGATGGGGCACGGATTCGCACAGGTAAGAAAAGGTACCTCCTTTTTTATTTTCTTATCTGTGTAAATCTGTGCCCCATCTGTGGCTTTATTTCTTTTTTTTCTTGGCTGCCTTGGCGTCTTGGCGTTCATCTCATTTCATTCAAACCGCACCCGCCCAGGCTCGCTGTAGACGTTCATCCGGCGTTCGCGGAGGAACCCGACCAAAGTCATACCGCTGTCGCTGGCGAATTCCACGGCGAGGCTCGACGGCGCGGAGACCGCGGCGACGATCGGCACGCGGCCGGCGAGGGCTTTCTGCATGATCTCGAAGCTCGACCGGCCGCTGACGAGCAGGACGTGGCGGTCGAAGGGGAGCAGGTTGTTGAGGAACCCGTAGCCGAGCACTTTGTCGACCGCGTTGTGACGCCCGACGTCTTCCCGAGCGACGATCAAATCGCCTGAAATCGTGAACAGCGCCGCCCCGTGAAGCCCGCCGGTCCGGTCGAAGGTCGCTTGAGCCGCGCGGAGTTTTTCCGGAAGGGCGAGCAGCGTTTGCGCGTCGATCGTGACGTCCGACTCGATCGGATCAAAACTCGCGTGAACCGCGTCGATCGTCGCCTTGCCGCACAGCCCGCAGCTCGAGCTGGCGAAAACATGGCGGGTGAGCTTCTCGAAATCGACCTTCGCCGACGACGACAGCACGACGTTGACGACATTCCCGCCGCGATCCAGCGCGCACGGTTCGATCGCGGCCACGTCGCGACGTTCGTGGATCATCCCCTCGGTAAGCAAGAATCCCGCCGCGAGTTCCTCGTCATGGCCCGGCGTGCGCATCGTTACGCTGACGGCCCGATTCTTCACGCGAATCTCGAGCGGCTCTTCAACCGACAATTCGTCGGACGCCGATTCCGGCGGGCTTCCGACGCGGTAGCGGACGATGGGAACTGGTTCACTCATCGCGACAATCTGAGGGGCGTAGGAGCGTAGTGGCGTAGGGTGTGCTTCAGCACACCGCACCGTCGCCCGTGGTGTGCTAAAGCACACCCTACAAATTCTACAAATTCACCGCGGCGAGTTGAGCTTCCGCAGATTTCTACACGCGACGACAAGAAGCGCATAACCCGGCACGGAAAGCAGCAGGATGGTCGCGGACGGCAGGATCGCCTCACGCGCGGTCATCGGATCGCCCGGCTCGTCCGCCATCCGGCGGAAGACAAAAAAAATCGCGGCCATGCACGTGAAGCCGACGCCCCACATCAAGGCGAAGAATGCGACGAACCGCCAGAAACCGATTTTGTCCTGATTCTCCATGACGCTGAAACCCGTCTCCGTCCGACAAATCAAACCGACTTTAGCCCGGCGGCAGCACGTCGAACCCTCGGGCGGCCAACTCGCCCGCGCGTAAACGCTTTAAGCCCTGCAGCGCCAACGTCCCGAGGATGAATCCCACAACGACCATCAGCACCGCACTACCCGCGACCTTGACCGCCTCGCCCGGCAGCCCGCGGTGGACCCGCTGGACGACCCCCGCCACGCCCGTCACGAGGGCGAAGAACGCGACCGCGAAGCAGCCAACGCCGACGACGAACAACGAGAGAAGACATGCGGTTCGCTTCATTTGATCAATTCAATCTTCACGTCCGCGTTGTAGTCCGGCACGCCGCCGACGGGGTCGCAGAGGTCACGGGGGATGATGACGTTGCCCTCGGGCCAGTGGATCTGGAGGTTGTTCGGCGCGATCGGCGCGAGGAACACGCGGCCCTCGTACCGGCCGAGGTTGTTCACGAGGGCGACGCGGTCGCCTTGCTTGAGGTGGCGCTCCGCGGCGTCGTCGGGGCTCATGAAAACGGCGTCGCGGTCGGCACCGGTCAGCGGGTCGATGTCGGCGTAAATCAGTGTGTTGAACTGTTTTCCGCGGCGCGTGCTGACCTTGAACACGCCCTTCTCCCACTTGCGATGCGGCAGCGGCACGGGGCGGAAGTGGGCCTTGCCGTCGGGCGTCTCGAATTTCCCGTCCGCACACAGGTGCGGGCCGCCCCACTGGATGGCGTCGCCGGTGGTTTTGAGAGCTTGGATGCCGTCGTAGGTGGGGACGACTTTCGCGATTTCGTCGCGCATCGCCCAGCCGGTTTCGCAGCCGAGCACTTTCGCGCCGTCGGGATCAAACGCCTCGGCGAGGTCGCGGAAAATCTTCCATTCGGCGCGCGCTTCGCCCACCTGACGGGGAATTTCCGGCGTAAAGCACACCCGACGCTCGGTGGTGGTTTCGATGCCGCCGTCGTCTTGCTCGTAGCGAGTCTTGGCGGGGAGGAGGATGACTTCCTCGCCCGTGTCGGCAGGATCGATGAACATCTGATCGGTCAAAATAATGTCCTGATGCACGCGGCACGGCACCCGGCTCATCGCGTTGGCCACGTAATCCGGCTCCGGCAGCGTGCGGAGGAAATTGCCGCCGACGCAGTAGAGCACGTCGAGTTCGCCGCGGGCGCAGGCCTCGACCATTTCCGGGCCCGTCAGGCCCGGCGTGTTCGGGATGGGGAAGCCGTACTGGGCTTCCAGTTTCGTCGCGTTTTCCACGTTGACTGTTTTGCCGCCGGGAAAAGCGGTGGAGTAGGCGCCCATTTCCGCGCCGCCCTGCACGCTCGAATGCCCGCGGATGGGCATGAGGCCGTTCTTGTCGCGGCCGACGTACCCGCGGCTGAGTCCCAGGTTCAGCACCATCTGCACGGCGTCGCCGCCGAAGTGGTGTTGCGTGATGCCCATGCTCCAGATGACGACGGCGTTTTTCGCGTCGCGGAGGATTTCGGCGAACTCCTGCATCGCCGCGCGCGGCAGGCCGGACTGCTCTTCGAGGACGGGCCAGTTGAAGCTTTGGGCGTGCCGTTTCAGCTCGTCGAAGCCGACGGAGTGGGCGTCGATCCATTTCTGGTCGTGCCAGCCGTTCTCGATCAGGATCTTCAGCACGCCGTAGATGAAGGCGATGTCGCCGCCCTGGGTGACGGGGAACCACCAGTCGGAGATTTTGGTGCCGAAGACAGCGCTGACAGCGCTGGATGGAACCCAATAGCGTTCCATCCCCGGCTCTTTGTACGGGTTGACCATCACAACCTTGGTGCCCTGTTTCTTCGCCTGCTCGATGTACTTCATCGCCACCGGCTGGTCGTTGGCGGGGTTGGAGCCGAAGAAAATCAGTAGATCGGTGCCCCACCAATCTTTGTAGCTGCACGTGCTGGCGCTGACGCCGAGCGTTGCCTTCATCGACCCGGTCGAAGGCGAGTGGCAGAGGCGGGCGGCATTGTCGACATTCGGCGTGCCGAGGAACCGGGCCACCTTCTGGCCCATGTAATAAACCTCGTTCGTAACGCCCCGGCTTGTGAGAAAAAACGCCAGCCGGCGGCGGTCGGTCATTTTGCGGATTCGCCCGGCGATCCGCCCGAGCGCGTCGTCCCACGCAATCCGACGAAACCCCTTGTCACCCTTTTCCCGCACCATCGGGTACGGAATGCGACCCATCTCACGCAGTTGTGCGTTGTCGAGCGTCTTCAGCTTCGACACGTCGGCGAGGACCGACTCGTCAATGGCCCCGACCGTGTTCAGTCGCAGCAGGTTCAGCCGCGTCATGCACAGGTGCGGGCCCTTGATCGTCCAGTCATGAAACCCGGCAACGCCCAGCGCGCACCCGTCGCACACGCCCCTGCTCAGCACTTTCCACGCGTAAGGAAGGTTGTCCTTGTTCTTCCAGACCACCTTCAGCATGTCTCGGAAGTGCGCGGGCTTGTCTTGGCCGACGCCGAACGGCACGAGCACCTGCAGGCGACGCTTCAGATCTGTTTCGATGCGATGGGACATAGTGATGCGAGTTCTACGAGCTTTTCGAACGCGAAGTATCGGGCCGGGATTGTATCCGCAAACACGCCCGATGTCGGCGGCGGCCGCGGCAAATGCTCGACTTGCCCGGATGATTCTTCTTTGCCCGAGATTCGCCCGTTGCCGGCCGGGCTCGGAGGCGGACAATGGCTGATCGGTTTACACGAGATCACGCATGAGCGTTGCCCGAGATCGCCGAACCTCTTTCATCGCCCATTACGGTCGAGGTGTGTTGCGAGCACTTGCCGTGATTCTCCTTGCCGCGTCTTGCGCGACTGCCGCCGACCAATGGCCGCGGTTCCGGGGGCCGAATGGATCGGGCGTGAGCAACGACACCATTCCGGTGACGTGGACCGAAAAAGATTACGCCTGGAACACCGAACTCCCCGGCGTCGGGCATTCGTCGCCGGTGGTATGGGGGGACAAAATCTTCGTCACCGCCGCCGACGAAGACGAAGGCCGGCGGCGACTGCTGTGCCTGAACACTTCCGACGGCGTGATTCGCTGGCAGCACGAAATCGAGCTCAAGCCGTTCCGCAAGCACGGCGAGAACAGTTACGCCTCGTCCACACCGGCCGTCGACGAGAAGCATGTGTACGTCGAATGGACGACGCAGGAGGAATTTGTCGTTCTGGCCCTCGACCACGACGGCAAGGAGGCGTGGCGGACGAACCTGGGACAATACAAGACCCAACACGGCGGCGGTGGGTCGCCGGTGGTAGTCGGCGACGTGGTGGTCGTAAGCGTCGATCAGGATCGCCCCGGCAGCTTCATCGCGGGCCTGAATCGCGACACCGGTAAGCAGCGCTGGCGCACCCCGCGGGACAGCACGCGCTTTTCGACGTCCACGCCGTGCGTCTACACCACACCCGCCGGGCAGGACCAACTCATCTTCACCACCCACGCCAACGGCTTCACCGCCCTCGACCCCGCGACCGGCCGT
>JBKJRK010000454.1:0-7073 GCA_046593135.1 Tepidisphaeraceae bacterium
GTTGCTGGGCGGGGGGTTCTGGCGGAGCGTGTGGGTCATCACGCTCCTCCGGCTGGCGCCGCTGCCGCCGTTCTCGGTGACGAATTGGGTGATGGGCGCGGCGCGGGTCAAACTGCCGCGCTACCTGATCGGCACGACGCTCGGCCTGGCCCCCCACTCCGCAGCACTGGTGCTCGCCGCCGCGGGCGCGCATCAACTAAACTGGCGGGCGGCGGAACAGCCTTGGCTCATCGCCGCCGGCGCGGTGGCGCTGGTCGCCATGGTCGTCGTGATCGGTAAGATCGCCCGGCGTGCGCTCGCCGACGTCGCCCGCCGAAGCGCCGGACCGATTTCAGACCCACCCGCACCGGCGCGGCAAGGCGCTTGATGGTTCACGACGAAGACGACAACTTCGATGACAACGACGGCCCGAGCCTGTCGGATCGGGAAGCGCCGGACCCGTCGGATGTCGATGACGGCGACGACGAGACGGCGCCTTGCCCCTACTGCCGCAAGCCGGTCTATAACGAGGCGGAGATTTGCCCGCACTGTCGCAATTTCATTTCGTTCGAAGACGCCCCGCGCCGCCGCCCTTGGTGGATCTGGATTGGCGTGATTCTCGGGTTCATTGGCATGCTGTGGTGGGTGTTCTGATACGGACAGGATTAATCCCCGCGTCATGCCGCGCGTCGGATCACCTCTTCCCAATGCGCTTTACGCGGTCGGCGCCAGATAAAGTTGGACGTGGCTGAGCGTGCGGCCGAGGCGTTCGATGATGTGGACAATGACGCAAGTCGTCGCAAGTTCTACGCCGTCGGTGCGTATGAGCACACGTCCGTCGACCGCCGGCGGCGGCACCGTCACGCGCGCGAACGGGATGTACGCCACCAGCTCGGCGCCCCAATCCATCTCCCGGCTGATCCGCCCCTGCTCCGTCGTGAGCGGCGTGAGCGCAACCCGAATCTGCGCCGCGGCGCCGGCCTGTCCCTCGCCCGGCGGATCGACCCGCAGCAACGTCGCGTTGTAAATCATGACGAACCTCCTGGGGAAAGGCGGAAGGCGAAGTCTGAAGGGTGAAGTCTGAAGGGTGAAACAGGAAGAACATTCGGAGCATTCTTTCCTTTCTCCGACTTCCGACTTCAAACTTCAACCTTCAGACTTCAGACTTCAGACTTTATCCTCCAACCTTTCCTCAAAGCATTTTCCCACTCTTCACCCGGTACTTGCGGAGCAGCACCCACGCGGCGCGGCAGAGCCCCGTGCTCACGCCGGGACCTTGGGTGAGCTTGTAGCTCTCGGCGACGCTGCCGGTCTGGTCGTAGACGACGCCGTCGTGCTGGGCGGAAACGCGCGGCTCGCGCTCGCCGGCGAGGATCGCGTCGGCCTGGAACAGCACGGCGACCAACACGTCTTCCGGCGTCACCGCCTCGCCGGCCCCGGCGTCCCAGTCCCACACGCCCGGCGGCGCGACGCCGAATTCCGCCGACCCCGACGGCTCGTCATACGGCACGCGCGGGAACGCGTTGGCTTGGCCCGCGTCATACTTCCGGCCCTGGTAGGGCATCGCGTTGTCGACGTCGATCGTCGCCCGCGCGATCGCCGCGGCTTTCGCGCCCGCCGTCGCGCCGGCCCAGGCGTCGAGACCAGGGAGCGTGGCGGCCAACGTGTCGGCCGCACCGGCTGTGAGGTAGGGGTTGCTCATGGGAATCTCTCAGGAAAATGGCGACAGTCCCCGACGCGAAAGCGACTCCGTCTTCCTCGGATTACTTTGCGGTCTCGGTCCGGTTCTCGCGCTCCACGACCTCGCGGGGCGCGTTGAAAATTCGCACAAAAGGGCGGTCGGTCGCGGTCTCGACGACGCGCACGTTCCCTTCCACGCGCACACCGGCCGTGTAAGGCCCGTTGAGACGCACGGGGTCCCAGTATTTTTCTTTCACGTAACTGTCTTCCGGGCAGACGATCCGATTGTTGCATAACACGACGTCCACCGACGCCGGGTTCACCTGGAACCACGCCCCGTCGAGCAGCGTGTTGGCGTCGAAGACGACGTGCCGCGTCACGCTGTCTGCCGTCGCGTCCTTCAGGCCGATCTGTGCCCAGCCGGTTCGGAGCGTATTGCCGGAAACGTACGCCCACTCCACTTCGCGCAAGGTGATCGTCTCTTTCGCCATGCGCGGCGGGTTGGAGAATTCGTTGCCGTGGATCAGCACGAACTTCGCCGCCTTCGAGTTGCTGCGGAGGTTGTGCTCGTGGACGCTATTTTCGCCGGCGTTGCCGAGGATCACGACGTCGCTGCCGTCGATCCAGACGTTGTACGCGCGGACCTCGCGCGTGAAGCGGCACTCCTGAACGACCGCGCCTGTAGAGCCGGGGTCGCAGTGGACGCCGTCGTCGACGTTGCGGAACACGCAGTCTCGGACCACCGCGCTGCCGCGCTCGATGCGGATCGCGCTGCGGCTCGTTTTCGCGTTGTTCGCGGTGACGGGGACGTCGGTATCGAACTCGATCCCGCTGACGCCGAAGCGTTCGGCCATGACGAGCAGGGCCGGCGTATGCGCCGCGGACGCCAGGTTGCGAATCCGCGGCCTCGGTCCGTCGCCCTCGGCGGCGGTGAGCAGCACGTCCGACACTTTGATGCGTACCGCTTCCTTGAGATCAAACAGCGTCCCGCGCGGCAACACGACGCGCGTCCTCGCCGCGACGCGGGCGAGAACGTCGGCCAGGTTCGCGTCGCGCTCGACGCGAACTTCCTTGCGAGACTCGGCGACGACGCGCACCGCCCGCGTCGTCGGCTTCGCAGGGCCGGCTCCCGCGCCGGCGTCGCCCGCCGGGCTTTCGCGGAGGACGTAATCGCCCGGCCGGTCGTACACGTGTGCCGCGTTGAAACCCGTCAGCCGGTCGAACGCCGACCCGGCGTCGCCGAAATCCCAGGTCCGCACCACGCCGCCCGCGCGGACGTGAATCGCCTGCCCGGGATATAGCGCGAGGCGTTCGCCGGAGGGCGCAGTCGTCGGAGGGCCAGACGGTTGCGTTGACGGTTGCGTGGCCGGCGGGGCGTCCGGCTTCGTCGACGCCGGCCGGACGCGTTGCTCCGACCCGTCGTCGTAACGGATCACCACCTCCGTCACCCTCGCCGCCGCCCACGCCAGCCCGGCGGGGCTGAGCGCAACCGCCAGCACCAGCCCGAGTGCGATCCATGTTCTGGTCCACATTGGAACCTCCTGTGTTTTTAAAAATCCAAGGACGTGTACGGATCGGGATTGATGCGTGCGCGGCGCCGGAACGCCGGCGGTACTCACACCGCCGGGCACGGGGACGCACCTGATGCCCGGCGGTGCAAGCACCCACCGGCGTTCGATTGAGCGATATGCCTCCCGCGCGCACATTCGTCCCGACCCGTGTGAGTGACTCGCCTCGAGTGATGAGGACCAAGTCGGACGTCTTACTCAGTCCTCATTACTCATCACTCGTAACTCACTGTTTCACGCCACCGGATTCAGCCAGGCTTTGAAGGTGATCGACGGCGTGGTGCCGGCGACGACAAGGGCCAGGCGGGCGTACCGCTTGGTGATCCAGCCGCGCGCCGCGACGCCGCCCGTGGCGGTTACGCCGGTGCTCGCGCCGGCGGCGGTGAACGTCACGTTGTCGTTCGACTCCTCCAGCGTCAGCCCGTACGTCTCGTTGCCGCTGGCCACGTCGAGTGCCGTCACGTTCACCACCGCCACGACCGGCTTACCCAGCCCGCCGGGCGCAAAGCCGCTGCCGAGGTCGAGCCCGGCCGAGTTGAAATTCGCCGTCTTCGTGGTGGTGTCCTGCATCAGCAGGGCGGAGTCTTGGGGAGTTGGAAGGGTGATAGGCATGGGAAATCCTTTCAGGGTTGGAGGAGTTGAGGGTCGGGGATTGGTCCGTAGTCCGTGGTCGGCGGTAGTCGGCCGTAGCAGTAGTTTCGTATCCGTGTCCGCAGTCAGTCGATTGCGGATCACAATCGAATCTACGGACTACTGACTACGGACTACGGACCCCCGGCCATCTATTCGTTCGTGATCCCCTTGATCCGGCACGCGGCTCGGGGGTGGAACATGCCGAGGCCCATGTTGGCTTCGACGATGTCGCTGTAGTAGGTCCCGAGCAGGCCGACCGCGACGTGTTCGACGAGCTTGGAGCCGATGAGGCCTTGCACGTAGTTCCCGTCGGTTTCGGAACCGGCGCGGATTACGTACAGGCTCGATGTCGCGCTGGACGCGCCCTGGATTTCGGTGAACGGGAGGATGGGCGACTCGTCGCCGTCCTCGTCGAGCACCTCGATGGCGGCGCCGTCGTAGTCGCGGATCTGCGGGCCGATCTCGCGCATCGCGCTGCCGCCGGCCGTCGCACGGACCAGCGCCGTGATGGACCGCCGGACGGCTTTATTGCACACGATGAACTTGCGGTCGTTGCCGCCGGGGACGGCGTCGAGGGCCTGGTCGAGCAGGTCGAGCGTGATCGCCCCGCCGTTGGGATCGGGGAACATGACCTGGTTGCCCGTCAGGCGGGCGTTCAGCCCGTAAAACTGCAGCCCGTCGACGCCGGGGTCTCCCTTGATGACGTAGCGGTCGAAGAACAGGCCCGCTTTTTTCACCTTGGCGGCGATCGCGCCGGCGCGGACGACGTCGCCTTGCTTGTTCACGAGCTGGCGGTCGGTGCGCACTTCGCCGCCGAAGATGCTGAGCGTTTCGACCTGCGGGTTCACGACGCCGGTGTCGTTGGTGTAGCTCTCGTTGAGCCCGCGGAACGCGATCCCGCCGAGCGTCTTCTGGCGGTTGTACGTGTACGCAAACCCGTCGACCGGCACGAAGCGCAGCCGGCGGAGAAAGACGGACTCGTTGGTGATCTCCTGCACGATCCCCCGCTTGAGCGGGGTCTGGGTCTGGTTGGCGAAATCGAGAAGGGTGAGTGCCATGGGAACCTCGTTGGTCAGAGTTGAAGGTTGAGTGTTGAAGGTTGAAGACCGAGGGATTGCGGCGTGCTAATCGGCGCCGGAGAAAGCGCCCTGATCGGCGTGTTGGGAATCGAGCCCCGCGGCGTCGCGTGTACGCATAATCCCGGGGCTTCCGGGCCCGACGGGCTTGGCGTCGCGCAGGCCGAGCGTGATCTGTTGCAGCGGTGAGAGCCGCGCGTAGTCGACGGCGGGCGTGAGAGAGTGGCCGCCGGGAATGTCGCCGCCGATGTCGTGGCCCTGGGCGGAAACCGTTGAGGAAACCGGTGGGGGAGACGCTTGCGGTTGCTGCGCCTGGACGAGCCGGTTCACCGCGTCGGTGAGGTCGGCAATCTGGCGCGCGACATCGGGCGAAGCGCCCGAAACGGGCGCAACGTTTGAAGTCGGCGCGTTCCCCGGCACGGCCGTGCCGGGGTTTTCGATGGGTTGAGACATGGTCCGATCCTTTCCGCCGCCCACGCGGGGCGAACGTTTGAACAAGTTGATCCAGTCGGGAAACACGGGACACCTCTTGGGTAATTCAGAATGCAGAATGAGAAAATACGGGGCGAACGTTTGCGCGACGCGTGATGGAGTGATGTAGGGTGTGCTTCAGCACACCACTCACGAAGCTTGGTGTGCTGAAGCAACACCCTACATTGGCTACATTGGTTCGGTTGATGACTCGCGCGTCAGGCGCGCGAGTTCTTTTTCGACGGCCGACGGGTCTTGAAGCTCTTCTTCCAGCGCGCGCTCGATCGAGATGAGCCCCGCGGCGCGGAGGACCGAAAGCCTCCGCGCCCGCTCGAGCTCGTCGGCGGGAATGCCGTCTCGAAGTTGCACGGCGATCGGCCCGCGCTCGTACCGCGGACCGCCGGGCAACGTGTTTTCCAGCGCCTGGGCAATCCCGAGCGCCCGGCGCAGCCCGCTCCTCCAGAACGCCGCTTTCCGCGCCGCCTTCGCCAGGCTGTTGAAGCTCTCGAGCCGGACTTTCTTGTACGCGTCGGGCGCCGCCCCCTCCTTAAGCCCGAGCAGCACGGGGCTGGTCTCCGTCCGCACGAGCAACTGGTTTAAAATGAACGCGCGGTCGGCCATCGCGTGTTGCAGCTCGGCGTTCCACGTGACGTACTGCGGGATCCGGCGTGGGTCGTTGAACGAAAAAATCTCGTGGTCGCTGCGGACGTTCCCCTTGTCGTCGAACAATTCCTCGGGCACCGCGAGCCGGGGGTCGCTGTGCTTGAGCAACACGCGCCCCACCTGGCTGTTCTTCGCGTTCAACGCGTCCTGCAACTCAATCGCCCCGTCGTAATCACTCACCGGCGTCCCGCGGATCAGCAGATTCGGAATCCACGTGATCGTGTTGTGAGGAACGCCGGTGAGGGTCAGAGGAGACAAGGTGAGGAGGTGGCTCGGTGACAAGGTGACGTCGCTTCCGTCTTCTCCTCTTGTCACCCCCTCACCTTGTCCCCTTGTCACCCCGTCATCCTCCCCCCGCCCCCACGCCTCCAGCGCCACCTCCGTCCGCTCCGCGCTCTGCGGGTCAACCTGAAAACACCGGCGTTCGATCCGCCCGGGCAGGTAGGTAACTTCGAGCAGGAGAAGAACCGGCGCGTCCTCCGTGCCGGCGTTGCGGACCCGCCGGCGGACGTAGGCGGCGTACTGCCCGTCGGGCTGCACCGCGCCGGCCGGGAACATCTCGTCGGCCGGCGCCTGGCGCAAATACACCGCGCCGCGGTACACGCAGGCTTCGAGAAAACATTCGCCTTCGGCGCTGGCGTCGAGGGCGCAGGCGTAAAGCAGCCGGGGCAACAGGCAACGCTCGACCAAGGCGTCGAGCGCCGCCTGCTGCGGGCGGTGGGGGGCGCGATAGATCGGCTCTTCGCCGAAGAGCAGGTCCGTCCCCTTGAGGGAAATGAGGGCCAGCACGTTATATGTCAAATAAAGCGGAAGCAACCGCCCCCCGGCCCGGACCTGCGGAAAGTCGAACTGCGTCCGGCCCTCGTCGAGGAAATACTCCCGGTGTCGCCCGTCCACGAGCATCCGCGCCTGGCGGATGCGTTCGAGCCGCGCCCGGTCGTCGGCGGGCAGAAACGCCGGCAGCCCCGCCGCCGCCGGCTGGTTGAACGCCTCCAGCGTCGTG